>JAEOUL010000216.1 GCA_016839345.1 Candidatus Thorarchaeota archaeon
ACCTGAATCTCCAGAAGTCCGATTCATGGGAATTCGTGAGAGAATGTGGGGAATTGGTAGAAGACCGTCATCTACATACAGAGACATTGGAAAGCGACCTGATGCCGCTGGACCCTTTGTGTTGATTGTGTTTAATGCATTAATTATGGCGGGACTCTTTTTGTCTCTGTCATCAAAAATCACAACCACTGTTATTGTAAATGCAACAACTTTTGAAACAGCCCCAGCTAATCTGTTATACTCTCCAGATGGCGGTGTTTTCTGGATTTCATCTCTTATGAGTGCAATGCCAACGATTATGCTGGGTCTCATCTATCTGGTTGTGGGGACAGCTTTTGCTCATTTTGCGTTCAAACTCACTGGAGGTACTGGTGGGAAAATGAAAACTTTGTCAATTATCGGATATAGCATGACTCCTGTCATACTAGTTCGTTTTGTATCCGTGATTGTTGTCTTAGTTGCGTTGCCCGGATATCCAGATGTTGTAAGTCCTGCAGAGTTAGTGAGTTTGGCTCCGAATATTGTCAATTGGGCATATACTGCGGACATATGGATTATCATCGACATAATGACGACAGGATCGTTCATTTGGACGGGATATTTGCTGATTTTTGGAATACGGGAAGCTCATGACACATCAACATTATGGGCAGCAGTGATTGCCCTTGCTTGTATTCTTGTTTTAGGGTGGACGTTCTGGCAAGTTCACTAAGGGATGAAGATACTGTATAACGGGATTATGACGAATGCAATCAATCCTATAAGAGCTCCAATTTTATCCAGCGTGCTTCCTATCAATAGTTTCTTCTTATCTTCAGGACCAGTTAGTGGAGTTATTCCAGCACCTATGACAACAGCAGCTCCCAAAATCAGTATTGGCCACAAATCCCAACTGGCAAAGCCCCATACCCAAATCAAAACGTAACTGAGAACGCCAATAAAGTTGAGCCCTGCAGCTACTCCAGCAGCAGCACTATAACCATAGACTCTGGCGATAGTTCTCACATTTCGCTCTTCATCACCTTCAACATCTTCTGCACCTTTGATGGTTTCCCTTGCCTGAAGAATCAGGAATGCTGTGAAAAAGAACAACCAATGGGGAGTGGGAATAGCATTCGATAGAGCTTGTCCAACTGTTTCTGCATAGATAAAAGATCCATAGAGAACACCAAAGGCAAATGAGAATGCAACCATGAAGTTGCCAGCTAGACCAAGTGTCTTCACCTTTGCTGCGTATGTATAACCAATAATTTCGAAACATAAGACAATAACTGCACTCCAAGGTCCAGTTAATAGAGCAAACAAGAGTCCGACAAAACTAAGAAAAGCTACATAATACCAAGCTTGACGAATTGTCATTCTGCCACTCGGTAGTGCTCTATGCGGGCGGTTAATCTTATCGACCTCAATATCAAATATGTCATTGACTACGTTTCCACCAGCGGCAACGAAAAAATATGTAACATATCCATAAATGAACAGAAACAAGAAATTGGAGATTGTACCTATTGGAGCAACACGAAATGCCATAGCAACTCCTGCAAGTACAGTGAGACCCCCAATGAAGCAATTCTGAGGTCGGAGAATAGAAAACCATGCCATGGGGTAGAAACTCTTCATTTTCGTTGGTTCAGTCATATTATAGACCACCCTAGCCCCACCTGAGTTCCCTTCAATTAAAGACTTGTGTACAGATGCCGCTGCACCCAATCACTCTTATTGAACTGAAGTTGCGACGAAATAGAGATGTTAACAAGAGAAATCCGCTTTGGTCCTGCAGGATATCCCCGTGAAGCTGGCGGGAGTGTGAAAAAGGTCTTCAAGATTCTATCAGATGTGGGGATGAATGCCTTCGAATATGCAGCAGTACACGGTCTCAGGACCAAGGAAGAGAAAGCCAAACTGATAGGCGATTTGTCGAGAAACGCAGGGATTGCCATGAGTATGCATGCAGCATATTACATCAGTCTTGCATCCAATACTTTACGAATTCGGGAGGCATCCAAGCAGAGATTAGTTAAGGCTCTCAAGTTTGCACCACTCATGAACGTAAAACGAATTGTCTTTCATGCGGGATATCATGGAGATCGAAGTCGTGAAGAAGCTCATGTAATCATAAGAGATGCTTTGGGAGAAGTCTGGGAAAAAGCGGGATCATTGGGAGATGGAGCTTATCTCGCTCCAGAAATTGCTGGGAAAGTATCAGCCTACGGTTCAGAAGAGCAAATCATCAGGTTGTGCCAAGAGGTGGATGGATGTATTCCCACAATTGACTGGGCTCATCTCTACGCTAGAAGTCAAGGCAAGATCAATGATAAGGAGAGCTATATCAAAGTCATATCTAAATTTGAAAATGCATTGGGAAACGTCTTCGTTCAAAACATGCACTTCCATGTAAGTGGAATTACATTCACTGAAAAGGGAGAGGCTGCTCATCGACCTTTGGGAAAAGAATGGGGACCAGATATCTTGCCATTGATTGAGGTTGTTCTAGAAAGTGGATACAAGCCTACTTTCATAAGCGAATCTACTAATCCGCTCCAAGGGGCACTCTACGCCAAGTTCCTCTTTGAAGAGCTGGAGAAAGCAAGTAAATGACAAAGTATGCATTCGTGCTTGGTTCAAATTGGTTGCTCAGTATCGCAGAGCTCCTCGTCTATATCCAGAATAAGGGATATGAAGGCACACTAGTGGACCATTCAAGAAATGCAGCCATTGTTGACATCAAGCAACGAATAGACACAGAGCAGATTATAGACATGCAATCAGCTCTAGGTGGATGTTACAAAGTAGGGAAAGTCATCTGGGAATATGACATTGGTGTTCCTCTAGAAGCCTATCCAACAAAGAAAGTAGCAAATAAGGAACAACTGAAAGAGATTGGTAAGTGTCCTTGGCTCAAGATAGTATGGCCAAGGATCAAAGGAAAAAAGATCAGGTTTGGTGTTAGCACATATCCAATCTTTGATGGAAGATTTCCAGTTAATTTTAGGAGATACACAAGGGGGATGGATGACCAGATAAAGAAACTACTATTGGAAAATGGTGCTAGACGAGCAGACTACTTTGCGTACGATGAGCCAGATAGACGAATGGAAGGGAAACTGAACATTGCATTATGGCCAAAGACAATTGCTCACAACAAATTACTAGTACCCCCCAATGCGGAGATTCTCTCAGTCTTCTCAGAAAAGAGGCTATACATCGCGAGAACCCGTGTTGTCTATGATTCTATGTTACAGCAGTATAGAGATGAATCAAGACCATTTGTATCTGCAGAAATCAGTACGAGTCCAAAAATCTGTAGGACTTTGCTTAATCTTGCCGGAGCTCGACCTGGAGATACTATACTCGATCCATTCTGTGGAACTGGTACTCTTCTCATGGAAGCAGCCATTTTGGGAATGAAGTGTATTGGAGTGGATATAGATGCAGATCAAGTACAAGGGGCTCGGTCCAATATGAAATGGCTCGCAAAGGATCTAGGTGAGCGACTTGAATACGATATCTTCAAGGGAGATTCCAGAAAAATAGCATCACTTGTGAAGAAACAAGTGGATGCGGTAGCTTTCGAACCTGTCTTGGGGCCTATTTACAAGGAAGTACCACCGTTGAATGAAGCACAAAAGACCATCAAAGAACTTACTACTCTGTATCAACAAACACTCACTGAGATTGCGACAATTCTGCGACCTGATGGGCGCATCGCAATGACCATTCCAGTGATCAATACACTGAGCGAACCAGTTTCAGTGAAATTCAGTGATTTAACTAGGGGTACCGGATTGACAATCTATAGAATGTTACCCAGTGAAGCCATCAAGACACCAAGTGATATTGACCCACGTCTGAAAATAAGACCTGGTAGAGAATTGATTCCAGAACGAAAAAGAGGTCAATCAGTTCAAAGAGCGGTCATCGCTCTTGAAAAATAACTAGAATAGGTATCGGACAACATCATCTAGGATTGCATATGTTTGCAATCGTTGAATATCATTTTTCACATAAGGCATGACATGGTCGAATAAGACATCGCGGTAAGCTTTTGGAGTTGCATTTTCACGTACAACCTTGGCAAGAAGACGAAGAATTTCCTCTAAAGAATCTCTCAAGTGTTGGTATGCAACTTTGTTAACATCTATCTCAAGCACTTCAATTCCAGCTACGTCAATAGGAACACAATTGAGAAACGGGTATCGGTCCATCATGGGTTCGAGCCAACCCTTGACTCGCTTGACCATGTCAGACTTCTTCTTCTTACTTGCTTTTACTTTCATAATTCCTCTAAACAGATGATTATACACTTCAAGACAGTCCATAGATTTTCCAGCAAGTAAACTTTCATCAGTCATTTCATACTGTTCAATCAATTCATCTACAAATCTGCTGAATTTCTTGAATGTATTAGGCGCTCCATGCCAGTTTTTCAGGACCGTGGCTATGTCTGAGTTTGCAGGAACTTCTTGGTTCATAAATTCGTTCAATGCATATTCCAACATGAATCGCATATGGCCTATTCTTGCAGCCTTTGAAACTACCATTACGAAAAGAAGGTGCTCATTAGCTTCCCAGACGTATCTGTTTGTTTCAGTGTCAACAGTTTTCAGGGTTTCATTTGAGGCTTTGTCGATAAAGGTGTGCGTAGCAGAAAGAAAAGGTGCAATGAGATCCATGTCCAGCTTAACAATATCAGAATAGGCTTTTGATACTAGATTCCTACCGCTACCTCGCTCAATCAGCCAGACACCTAATATGGATCTCTTGGTGGACATACGAACTTCTCACTGATAATAGTGTCTATGTCTTCTATGATAAGCCTATATACGACGTGCGAAATATTGAATTGTTTGGAAAATGTGAGAAAGGAGGGGATTACCCCCTCCTAAATTCAGGTGGTCGAGATGCCGAGCTTCTCAACCATCTCTTTGTAGCGGTTCCGCACAGTGACTTCTGTCACACGAGCAGTTCTAGCAATCTCAAGTTGAGTCCGTCTAGCACCAGTGAGAATACTAGCAACGTAGATTGCTGCAGCCGCCATTCCCTTTGGATCTTTTCCGATTGTGAGTCGTTGTTCCCTAGCTAACTCTAGAATGTCAATAGCCTTCTTTTTCGCCTCTCCTGGAAGCTCTAGTTCAGTGCCAAAGCGGTGAACAAACTCGACAGGATTGCTGTGAGGTATCTTTAGGTTAAGATACCGAAGAATGAGTCGAACACAAAGGCTGAGTTCTTTGCGAGTGATGTGAATTTGTTCCACGATCTCTTCAAGGGGTCGCGGAACTTGATGCACACGACATGCAAGATAGAGTGAGGCTGCAATCATCCCAAGAATGGTACGACCACGGGTCAACCTCTTACGCAAGGCTTTCCTGTAGATCACAGCCGAGGTCTCTCGAATTGAGTAGGCGATGCTCAATTGAGACCTTATTCTATGGAGTTCCGTCATCGAAACAGCAAGGTTGCGCTTGTCAGACGAGTGTACTTTAGTTCGGATTTGCCACTTTCGTAGCCTATGAATTTCCGCTCTTCGTGTTGAAGTTAGTTTTCTTCCCGATGCATCAACATTCTGGCGGCCAATGGTAGTAGTGAGACCTTGGTCAAACTTACTCCAATCAGTGGGACCTCCTACACGCTGTCGGGCATTTTGCTCATCAGCAGTAAAGGCTCTCCACTCTGGCCCCATGTCAATAGAATGATCAGATAGAACAAGTCCACAACTGGAACAAATTACTTCACCACGAGTATGGTCAATATATACATCAACGCAGCTACAAGCAGAACAAACATATCTAGCCGAACCAGTGCGCTCCTTCTTTCTTTGGGTCTTTGAGTGTCTGCTGGCCAGTCCAATCATCTCCATGCAGGCTTGCCATATTGGCAACTCTGCTGTCAGAGCTGTGGGGTGATCGAATGCGTTGGTCCTCTCTGGCGCGAAAGGACCCTAGTCTTTGTCGCGGCACTAGTAGACCGTCCTCAAAGAGGACGAGTACATTTGCGCAGACACTAAATCTAAATAAACCCTTTGTCGCTTTTATCAAATATATATTTGAATAATTTTTGATTGGATTGCCTATCATAATATTGATTCTATCCAAAATACGCATGCTAGAAACAGCGGTATGGGATTCTGAGCGCTTCATTTATGAATAAACACGGAGAAGTCTCTAGTGATATGGGTGAATGCGAGTGATAGAAACAGCAAGGAATCCTTGGGCAACTATTAGGCAGTCCGTTGTGAAAATAATGGCTAATGGAGCTTCGGTCCGAGAGGATGTTGTCAACACCACAATTGAGAAACCTCCAGACCCAGTTCTTGGTGATTTATCATCAACACTTGCATTTGCACTTGCTAAAGAATACAAAAAGAACCCTGCCGCAATTGCCGCCGAACTTCTTCCTAACTTTAAGAAGTTGGCTGAAAAAGATCCAATGATTAGAGAAATTCAGATTAAGGGACCTTACATTAACATCTTTCTTGATCATGGAAAACTTGCAGAGCTAACAATAGGCAGTGTCCTTAATGCGGGAGAAACCTATGGAACAAGTGAGGAGTTTAAAGGCAAGAGAGCATTGGTCGAGTATCCTGCTGTCAACCCGTCAAAACCTTGGCATATTGGTCATGCTCGGAATGCAATTCTTGGAGACACACTCTGCAATATTCTGGATTGGGTCGGATTTGACGCCGTTAGATTGGATTATATCAATGACCTTGGATTGCAGATTGCTCAAGTAATCTGGAAGCTCAAACAGGTAGAGAAATTTGATGGGAAATCCAAGTATGACCATTACTTGGGGCACCTGTATGTTGAGGTTCAGGAGAATTTCAATAACAATGAAAAGGTTCAAGCAGAAGTGCGCGAGATTTCAAGAAATCTAGAGGACTTGAAGAGTGATGATGCAAAATTAAGTGCTAAGATGGTGACTGAGTGTCTCAAATCCCAGTTTGAAACATCTTATAGACTTGGCATCTACCACGACTATCAAGTGTGGGAGAGTGCGATTGCTCATAGTGGAATTTTAGATTTAGCCCGTAAAATGATGCTGAAATCTGATAACATTCTAAAACTTGAAGAGGGAAAGAAAGCCGGCTGCATAGTTGCAGACCTTTCAGTAATTGACGAATTCAAGGACATGAAAGATCCATATAAAGTCCTGTTCAGATCTGATGGAACCAGAACCTACACAGGAGCGGATGTCGCCCTACAGCTTTGGAAATTTGGAATAATTGAGGACCCCTTCAAATACTCCACTTTTGAAATACAACCGAATGGCGAGAAAGTATTACGTACTGATTTGAAGGGCGAGAAACGGAATCTTGGAAAGTTCAATCTTGTAATGAATGTCATAGGATCGAGACAGGCACATCCACAGAAGATGGTCTATACAATACTAGACATCCTTGGATACACTGAAGAAAGCGAGAATTCTCACCACATAGCCTATGAATTTGTTGGACTTGAGAGCGAAGATTTCTCAGGCAGGCATGGAACATGGGTAGGATATTCAGTCGATGATGTACTGGACAAAGCTACAGAGCTTGCTAGAGTCGAGGTTGACAAACGTAATCCTGATGAGAGTGACCAGTTCAAGGATAAGGTTGCCAATCAGGTGGGAGTTGGTGCAGTACGTTATTTCATGTTGAATGCTTCACCAGATAGGCAGATAACCTTTAGATGGAATGAGGCTCTCGATTTCAATGGGGATGCTGCGCCATACCTTCAATACTCCCATGCAAGGGCTCAGAGGATTCTAGAGAAGGTCAATGAAGAAACTTCATCCAAGGTGGACCTGACTCTACTTTCTACTGATGCAGAGTTTGAATTGGTCAAGGAAATTGCCAGATTTCCAGAAGAGCTTCTTGAGGTTGCTAGATCACTGAAGAAGACTGTCTGGGGAACAAGTTTCACTTCAAATAGAATTACCGCATTTGCATACAATCTTGCGAATCTATTCAGCAAATTCTATGATTCATGTCCAGTATTGAAAGCAGAGCCAGATGTACGGGCTGCTCGAATTGCCCTGGTACGTGCTTTCAGGACAACCATGGAGAACTGCCTTACTGTTTTGGGCATACCTGTTGTAGAACGAATGTAACTTACCCAGATGTTACAGTTGCTTTGTCTATCATAAAAGATGGGGTAACCATTGAGAAGGTTATGCGTGTGTCAGCAGCTATTCGATTGATTCTTTGAAGCAAATCACGCATGTTGATACCTATTAACGTGTTTTTGAGTGGATGTTTTATCTCACCATTTTCAATATAAAATCCTTCAAGTATCATCGCACTTAGGTCACCAGTTGTCATGTTAGGACGATCTGCAGTTCGACTTAACAGAACACCTCTATCGATTTCAGATACTAAATCATCAAGGGTTCCTCTTCCAGGAGATAAAATGAAATTCGAGGTAGATATTGAAGGGAGTCCTGAGTAAGATGGTCGACTGGCGTTTCCAGTATTCGAAACACCATCTTTGTTCGCTGTATAGGAGTTGTGTAGAAGGGTTTTGAGCACACCAGAGTCAATGATAGATGTGCATTGCGTGGGGTGGCCTTCATCGTCGAAAGACCTTGAACCAATTCCAGAATGTAGTAGAGCATCATCAGTTATATTGACAATCTCAGACGCAATCTTTTCTCCAAATGCATCCGATATGTATGAGCGCCCCTTTTGGACTTCTTCAGCGCTCACAGCACCTGCAACCCCTCGACCCAGAATAGTGCTCGCACCAAATGGTGCAAACACAACTGGCATTTCACCACTCTCTATTATCTTAGGCCCCAAATTGTTCAGAGCTAGATGAGCTGCATTTTCACCAACCCATTCTGGATTAACATCACTTTGTTTTCTTGAGATTTGATAATCATAGCCTGTTGATTGTTCTTCTCCCTCTTTTACGATAGGTAGAGAATAGATGGTGATAGAAGTTCTTTTCGATGATTTTGCGACTCCCAACGAGTTGACTATTGCATTCATACTCGAGGATGTTGATATGCCTCCTTCGATTGCATAATTTCTTCCTTCAAGAACTTGCTTGGATGCATCAATCACCCTGATCACGTAGTCAGCGGCATCATCTGATGAGAATTCTTTGATTTTTTTATCAAAGAGACCATCGACTTCAGGATATGTTGAATCGTGTGATGGAAGACTCAAGAAATCGGGATCAGGTATTGATGCTTTGGCAAGATCAAACGATTTCGAAACAGCTTCTTTAACATCATTCTTGTCTATCGTAGTTACAAAGGCAAAGCCTACCTTCTTGTCAATGATTGTTCGAATACCGATTCCAGCATCATGCTCCTCTTCAGCACTCTTGATTGCACTATTCTCCACATCAATGATAAATGAATTAGATTTACCTACATAAGCCTCAGCTTGGTCTGCTCCGAGTTTCTCAGCCATCTTGACAGCCCATTCACCAATCTCTAGGAGTTGTTCACTCATTTTACATTCCTCCTACGGGCACTGCCCGAATTCTTGCGTGAGGACCGCCTGTCGTTGTCGGAACAGTTTGACCATCTTTTCCACAAGTGCCAGCATCAAGTTCGAAGTCTCGGCCTATAGCATCGATTTTTGAAAATACTTCTAGAATATTCCCAGCGAGCGAAACATCTCTAACCATCTGACCTTGCTCGCCATTATCAATTAGATACCCATAACTGGCTTGAAACATAAATCGGCCGTTTGCTGGCTGTGTATACCCATAATTAAAATTGCAGAGTAGAATTCCACTCTTAGTATCTTCTAGCAGTTCATTAAATTTCCAATCTCTTGGTTCCATGAATGTATTACTCATTCGAGGAAGAGGCGGATGCATAAACGATTGGCTTCTCGCAGATCCATTAGGTTCCATGTCAAGTCTACTGGAGGTTTCTAGGCTATGCAACAGTTCATTGAGAAAACCATCCTTGACTAGATGTCGTTTTCGTGATTTGGTTCCTTCCCAGTCAAATTCATATGACCCACGTATCTCTCTCAAGGTTGGATCATCACTAATACTAAGGAATTCTGGTCCCATACGCTCTCCAATTTTATCTTCTAACACAGTGGAATGAGCAGGCCAATTATCAGCCTCAGCTGCATGACCAAAAGCCTCGTGTGTCAAGACCCCGTTTAGTATGGGGTCCATGACAACATCGTATACTCCACCCTTTGTGGCTTTTGAGGAGAGCAAGTCAATAACAAGTTTTGCGGCGGCGGTGCCTATGTTTTGAGCTTCTTCGGTTTCCATCTTTTCAAAACCACCGCGAACACCCATGGATTTTTGTAATCGCTGTCTATTGGAACCATCTTTTGCTGTTGGAACAGAAATAATCATTGGAATTGAATTTTGAAATGACACATTTGTACCAAAAGAATTGGCAATGGTTATTTCTGACCAAAGCTCGCCATAGATTGAGCGCGTTGTTACGATACGCTTGTCGAAGTCACGTGCTTGGTCATCAATCATTTTGACCAAGTCCATCTTCTCCTTAATCGATATAGAATCAAACGGTTTCTTCAGACTCATCTTGAATTTTCCTTCAAAGGTTGGACCATCTATCTCGAACTTCTCTTCCACTCGGTCACGTGTTGCTAATGCAAGTTTTGCTACAGATTCTCCAGTTGAACGCATACCCGCAGGTGTTAAATCGGTAGTCTGACCAAATGCCCAAGCACCATCGATAAAAGCACGAATTCCTGCACCCTTGATGCGAGATGCTATTGATTGTCTGGTGATGCCATCGTTGATTTCGATAATCGTAGTCGCAGCATTTTCTATACGTACATCAGCAAAACTAACACCAATCTTAAGCGCAGCCTCAATTGCAGCCTGAGTGATGTCATCCATGAATATCGCCTTTGAATTAATCTGCCACGCTTGAAACCGGATATAACTAATATGGCCTGTACATTCCTTGACCTATTGAAACCAAGGTATCATTCCTGATGTTTCCTGAATAATACTCAGGTTATTCTTGGATAATTCCTCCGTGTAAATAGACTACCGGAGGTACTCAGTTGACAGAAGACCCCTCACTAGAAAAATGCAGATCCTGCCAGTCCAATAGAGCAACTCACATGTGTGAGGACTGTGGAGCAGCTATCTGCTCTGCTTGTCTCGATTCAAACTCAAGTGAGTATACTGTCTGTAGTGATTGTCATCACATATTGGGCTCTCCAGATTTCGGAGAAAAATTTGAGGAGTGTCCTCAATGTGAATCTGAGAACCTAAGTAAGGGTAGAAGAACAACGGACATTTGTCCAAGATGTCATTCTTCAAGAGTTGTGCTCCTTGAGGACAGAAGAAGAGCACTCGCATTGGATATGCGCCATGCAATAATGAGTATTCAATATGGCCACACAAAACTAAGAGAGTTTACGAACAAGCTAGTTGTGGCAAAAAGACTTCTAGTATCTTTGAGAATGGCCAATTTTCTTCATTACAAATGGATTGAGGAGAAGATTGAAGGTATTCAACAAGAACTACCTGCCATAAAGAATAGAATAGGAAGCCAAGCAGAAATCACCGCTAAAAGAATGGCTGCTGAAACTAAGAACTTCATTGATTATACACTTTGGAATCCTAATCAATTCCCATTTATCGAGGGGATAACAAATAGAATCACAGAGATGGGGATATATTACAGACAGAACGTGGACCAAGGACTTGAACCACTCAGAAGCACCTTGAAAGATGTCCGAAGGCAACTGGATGGCCTTGAGTACTACAAGGGTCAATTCGCTACATTCTACGAGTACAATCAACTCTCAGTGGGAGAATTACCTGTTTGTGCTCTACCTGACATCAAAGTTGCAGGTAGTGATTTTCTCAAGAATGACAAGGCTCTTGGAACGTTATTCTTGACAAACAAGAGACTCCTCTTTATAGCTGAAACAGGAAGAGTGCGAAAGAAGATGGAAACAGTATTCGACTTTCCACTCATTTATTTGAAGTCCATTGAAGAAGACGGACGACTTAGAAAGAGGTTGGTGCTGAAACTAAAACAGGGCGACCTCAAAATATCATGTTCTGACCAGACCAAGAAAGTCCTTCCAGATTATGTTGAGATTGCCAAGAAATTTGACAAATATATCCAAACAGACATGCAGAGAGTAAGAAAGATTGAGCAACAAGATGTGAGTACAAGTGATGTAAGGCTCAAGATTGAAGGGATGGTATATTCACTCCTCTCAACAAACACACGCTCGCAATATGACAACGAGGATTTAATTACACGGCCATCGCTGAAACCCAGGATATCTGACTGGGATACATCTCGTGGTCGACCTTCACCCTATGGGAGTTATTATAACCGACCAGAAACATTTCGTGAAGAACTTGACAGAACTATCGGGCGATATGACAATAGCCAGAATATTAGTCCGACATATGAAATGAGTCCAAAGATGCATGCGCTAAAAAGGGACGCCTTGTCAATTGAGAATGCCATCCGAGATACTGTACATATGCTCCGAAGCGGACAATTAATGGCTGAAGATTTCATCCGAAGATACAAGGATCTGATGAGAGATTCTTATCATAATAGACGTGAGATGGAGCAAGTCGCACGTATTGCACGTGACAATCTCTGGTGAGTTCACATTCCTAGCTCTCGTTCTAAAGCTTTGATATCCTCTTCCAATGAATCAGTTTCGCTCACGGGTCTAACAGATGGAGCATCTACCAGTCCGGCTTCAGCATCTATTTCCTGCATGGCTGAAGTCAAATCATCGGATGTAATTTCCATTGTGGAATCAAGAGCTTCGTCTGAAATACTGGCTTCAATCTCAAATTCTTCAAGACGTCGTGCAATCTCATCAACATTTGCGACAACTTTTGTAGTATCAGTGCTATCACCGAGCATTCCAAGAATCTTCGCAACTTCCTGAAGTGCTTTAGTTGTCTTGGCAGAGGTTTGAGCTCTGTTTAGATGAGCTAGTATCTTGAGTATCTGTAATCGAGATTTGTCCACTGATAGTGCATATCTCCTAAAACGGACCATTTCAGTGGCGTATGTACGGTAGGCGTCCATTTGCCCGCCTTTCCGTGCACGGACTGCACGAGCTCTGGTATCACGCTCTTCTTTCTCGAGCTTGTTCCTCTGACGAGCAAGCTGTTTTGAAAGAATTCTAAGACGGCTGGATACCTCACCGATATCAGGTTTCTTTCTGCCCCAGGAGAATGCTTTTCTAATACTCAAGATTTTCACCTTGTTCAAGAGATTGATACTCAACTCATTCAAAGAGGGCTTAGCGTTTAAACCTTCGCAGTTTACAAGGCATTTTTCTGAAAAATCAGATTTAAACGTATGAACCGGGTGTGACAGAAATTCTTAACATCTTACAAACAGTGTTCACATGAACTCGAATGGCAGGATCAGATAGCAACCGGGTAGATCAAGGGTTGAGGAAACTTCTGGAACAGGCGATTTCATTAGATAATAGAGGCCTGAAGAAAGAGGCTTGCCAACATTACCTCAAGGCTAGTAAGATACTCATCAAGATGTCCAATTCATCTTCATTACCCTCGGTCAGAAAACACTATATTGACAGAGCTCAGGAATGTGTGGATCGAGTCCGATATATATCAGGGATAAAGAAGAAGTCTAGAGGACCTGTAGATGGTCTTGTTGCTCCCCCAACTCTGGATGTTGGCACATCTGAACCAGCTACAATCAAAGAACCAACCACGGAAGCTGAAGTAGACGATGAAGCAAAGAAACTACAGGAGATGATTTCAGATACAATCCTCACGGAGAGACCCACTGTAAAAATGTCTGAGGTTGCTGGACTTGCTGATGCCAAACAGGCTATTGATGATGCAATTATAGCGCCAATGAAGCATCCTGAACTGTTCAAAGGTAAAGCCAGACAGCCTTGGCGTGGAATTCTTTTCTATGGACCAGCAGGTTGTGGAAAAACCCTAGTTGCCAAAGCAGTCGCTTCTGAAGTGAATGCCACATTCTTTAACGTATCAGCAGCCAATATCGTGAGTAAGTGGTTAGGTGAATCAGAACGCCTGGTACTGAACCTGTTTGAGTTGGCTAGGAAGAACCAACCAGCAATTATCTTCATGGATGAGCTAGATTCAATCGGTGTTTCGCGTTCAAGTGACGATGTCGGTGGGGAAAGACGACTAAAGACTCAACTTCTCACAGAACTTCAGGGCTTGGCAAGCAAGGAGGATGAACGGATCACTCTGATTGGTGCAACGAATCTGCCATGGGAGCTTGACTTTGCTCTGAGATCACGCTTTGAGAAGAAGATACATGTTCCATTACCCGATAGAGAAGCAAGATCGGTAATCTTTGAAATCCATATGGAAGATGTCGAGGTTTCACCTACAGTGGATTATGATGAACTTTCAGACCTCACAGAGGGATACAGCGGCAGAGACATAAGTGTGGTCTGTCGAGAAGCTGCCATGGAGCCCATAAGAGACCTCCAACGAACTGGAAGAATGGATGATGAACAGGAGATATTAGACATCCGTCCTGTGTCAAGGGATGATTTCTTGCAGGCGATTGAGAACATTAGACCTGCAACACCTCCAGAGGATGTCAAGAGATACATTGACTGGGCGGAGGGTTCCTAGAGTTTGGGCGTCAAGGAGAAAGGACGTGAGAAGCCCAAAACTGGAGAGGTCACAAAGCCCTCTGAGAAGGATAAACAAAAGGAGAAGACAGAATCGGTTGCTATCATCCAAGAATCTGAGCTAGAGGAATTAACACACACCCCCGAAGTAGTAGTTGAAACTAAGGATGTAACTGCTACAACTGAATCCGAACAGGCTGTAATTGAACAAGCAGAGTCTGTTGAAATCCCCCCTGTACTCGATTTCGTAATGCCATCTTGGGGAGATGTTGAAGAAACTGAATGGATGTACAATGTACCCTCGAGAAAAGAAGATGTGGACCTCTGGGCTAACGAGTGGTCAGATTATCTTCTAGAATGGACTGAGAACAAGAAAGTCCATGTGATGTCACTGGCTACTTTCATTGGAGAACCACCGTTCAGAGACTTGAGAGATAAGGTTGAATCATTCAGGAAGATTGGAGGAGTTCTCGTCGAGAAAGAGGTTGCAGAATGGAGAGATCGAAAGAAGCGTCAACTACGGGTCTATTGGAAACCTCTGGAAGACTGGGCAGACTTAATCTATCAATGGGCAATCAAAACAGGAAAACTTCGACTTGATGTGAAATCTATAGTCATACAAGAATCTGATGAGGATTTTGCATCTTTACCTGAGAAGGACTTACATATTGTATTGACACTGATGGTAGAAAAGGGACTTGCTGAGTGGGTGGACCAAAAGAAAGGGGCCATAATAATCTCAACAGAGTGAGTCAATATCCACCAGCCATTCGAGAATCAGGTGTGTCACGTGCTCTTAGACCAGGGAAATAATAGCGGCCTCCAGTTGAGAAGCGTATATCCGCCACGGCCATTCCAGTATCTACAAGACTTGAGAGAACTTGTCGTGCGTGATCCTCTGACCATTTGAGCTGCATCATTACTTCTTCAACAGAAACATAACCCTTCATTGCTGCAAGATTAATCACATCAGCTTGATCGCGGCGTAGCTCTAGAGGTCTAAGTTCTACAACCTTGACCCCGCCTCTGAGCGTCCGGATACCTGGAATTAACCCGTGGTCAGAAACGCGATTTACTGCTTCAATTACATCGTTGTATGTTACTGACTCTAATTCAGGAAGTCTGCGAACAACTTCAACAATCAGCTCTGCCAGACCCATCAAGCCCTTTGAAGAATGTTCAGTCGCGACATCCAGAATTGCAAGACCAATGTAATCATAGAACTGGTCTGTTGTCATTCCTTGAA
>JAEOUL010000217.1 GCA_016839345.1 Candidatus Thorarchaeota archaeon
CAAACTTTGCTAGCTTTTTTGATGCAAGATTTAGAAACTCATCTAACTGGGGTTTTTGGATAAATGCACCAGCAGCCATTGGATGTCCCCCAGCTTCAGCCACAAGCATATCATGAGATACGTTCAAATGCTCTGCAACTTCTACAAACACTTCCTTAAGATTTACACCTCTTTCAATGAGTGATTTGTGTGCTCGTCCAGAGAGTTTGATTAGTGGACTCTCGTCCGATGTATTGGTGCTTATACCTATGACTGGTCTATCATTTGGTATTATCATCGATCCTTGAGCCATTCCTATAACTATTCCAATTATGGTGTCAGGAGTTTCAGGGTCATTAACAATGTACATTCCTGGTTTCTCTTCATACCCATCTGTTTCCAATCTCCTAAGAGCTGATGCAAGGTTAGCCCGGTGTTGCTGAAGTAGATATCTGCCTTCTTCGAAAGCTTCGGGATCTTTCATGCACACTCGCACTCCTACCTCTGGACGTTTATTTCGGCCACATGCATTCAGTAGAGTCGAGAATTCTTTTGCACTTCGCATCTCAGTTTTTGGAGGTCGATTGGAGAGAATTATTACATCTCCAACAATCCCCTCTGCAATTCTAGGATCTTCATAGCTTTCCAAAACAATTTGGATTATTCCTTGGATGGCTCTCTGTTTCTCATCTCCCTCCAAGTCTATCCATGTTCTCCATTTGTCATCAGTTTTGATATCGATATCCCGCTCCTCAAAGAATGCATAACAGGCTTCTTCTGCTCCGGTTATTCCCGGCAGATATGGATCTGTGGCATATTGAAGTAGATATGGCAATGGCCTTGTATGGATACCAAAGAATGTCAGATCCTTTGTGACTGTCAGGTATCCAGAAACCTCACCAAGCTCTGCAATCTCCTTGTTTAGACCTACGAATCCGCGACCGTAGTAATCTTGGAGGTCTCCCGATGCTCCAACCACTGCTAACTCTGATAAATCGATATTATCTTGCGATACAAAATAAGCTAAAAGGAATGCAGCACCTGCCCCAGAGAGATCATAACTTCCACTCAGACCATGTTGGCTAGGATTGATTTCAATTAATTCAATAGAACTGGTGGTTTCTTTTTGCTCTATTGTGGTTTCTTCGTTTTGGGGCAAATGATGATCTAGAATGATGATTGAGTCAACACCATCGATACCGCTGACATGATCTCGAATGAGTTCAATCTGCCCTGTTCCGAAATCACTGAAAATAACAAGATCCGGTTTGTAAGAACGAACTTCTTCCTCAATTTGGAGAATAGATTCTGAATTGATCTGATGAATGTTTTTCCACTCAAACTCCTTTCCCAAGCGTTCTAGCATCAAAGCGATGATTGCTAGAGCTGAGATTCCATCAGCATCGATATGTGAAAAGGCGTATACTTTCTCAGAGCGAGAAACAATTCTAGCGGCTGCGACAAGCAATTTTCCCATGATTTCCGGAATTGATTCGAGTAGACTCTCCATTTTTCCCAACAGAGTATCTCATCGAGGATAATATAAGTTGGCCGCTCACTGATTGCGAGTGTGTAATTCTGGGTTTTATTCAGTCACTCTCATAGCTCTTGATAAAGCAAGAAAAATGACTAGGAATACGCTGGCAACTGCGGCAATTACCTTCGCTACTCTCTGCCATCTTGTAAGGGGGATCTCCATTTCTCTGAGTTCATTAGTGACTCTCTTCAAATAGACCCTTCTCTCGGTGTACAAAGCTTCCTGGTCGTCAATCTTGGAAGAATATTTTGTCCATTCCTGATAGAGTGGTGGCTCAGGATTTGTTTCAATCCACTCAATGTAGACCTTCAGTATCTCTTCTTTGTGGGGTTCTGGAAATTCTTCAATAACCTCTTTGACTCGAATCTCCCAATCTTCTGGTGTTGTCATATCCTTTGTGCACCTCATTTTCCCGGCTAAGGACTATTAGGGGTCATTATATTTGATTATTAAATGTTGACTGAATTTCCTTCTAGTTCTTGATTTGCGCGCGAAATGTGTGTTGCTCTCTATTAACGAATCTAATCAGTATAAGTCATCCCAAACGAGCAGTTCGTGTATTTCGATTGCGCATCATCTCATCTTAGAGATTTCTTTGCTCCAATCTTTGATATCGCTACGGAGTTTTGAAAGGTCTTGGGGACTGATTGTGTCTACCCGACCATAGGTTCGAAGTATTCGTGTCCATCTCTGCATTTTCACAATGACAGAACTTGCGACTCCCCCACTTTCGAGTATATCTGCAGATTCATTGATTTTCTGTGCAAGATCGCTTGCAATTACCCCCTCTCTAACCTGTGTTTCGAGGGTGTCTAAAACCGACTGATGTGAGGACACTGCACCTCTATCAGCCAAGCTTGCTGCTGGTGCGGCAGCTGCTACTGTTACTCCAGCTCTGCTCTCAATTCTCTTAATGATTTCCAGCATCTCATCCATTCTCTCTGTATTGGCATTTACTGCAAGGATGAGTTCTGATGTATTCTCTTGGACATCGGTAATTGTTGAGATGACTTCAATCATTCTGTTCAACATCTGAGTGAGTCTCTCAATTGCACCATTTATCTCTTTGAGCTTCGCTCTAACATAAGTATCTTCTTCACTCATACAATTCCCCTCGATTTGAAGGGGCCTTCGCACGGCTCACAATGGCTGCTCATAAATGGAACTGAAGATTAAGCTTTCTGTGTTGTTTGTATCATGCTCTCTCTCTAGAGATGTTCATAACCGAATACTAATATTCGATAGAAGAATGACTCTACTAAGTTCAAGAGGTTGAGCACACCATGTACGTTATCAACTACAAAGAACGTGAAGAGTCAACTGTAGAATTTGCTGGAAGTCAGAATGTGTTTGTTCGCTGGCTTGTTGGTCGCAATACAGGAGCGAAAACCTATGCGATGCGTCATTTTGAAATAAAACCTGGTGGTGTCATTCCTCTACACACTCATGAAGAAGAGCATGAAATCTTCGTCCTTGAGGGTGAAGCCAAAGTTCTAGGTAGCGAGGACGTTACAGTTGCCAAGAAGGATGATGTTGTTTTTGTGCCCTCAAACCTCGAACATGGATACGACAACACTGAAGGGAAGAAGCCATTTCGATTCGTCTGTGTCATTCCTTTACTCAATAAAGAGTAGGTAGTTTTTTCTTATTGGAAACACACCTGCGATTGTAGGAAGCTGAAGATGATGAATCTGGGAGAGAAGAAACTCTGGATATTCGATGTTGACAACACACTCATTCAAGATGTCGAGCATCCTACTCCATTCAAAGATGCGCTTGCCCTTTGGAAAGCTCTTGAAAAAAAGGGTGTTGAACTTGCTATTCTTACAAATGTTGGACGTCTATCATCCCGTCAAGTCAATCAATCTTTAGAAACTGCTGGATTC
This sequence comes from Candidatus Thorarchaeota archaeon, assembly GCA_016839345.1. The sequence continues at coordinate 3,403 of JAEOUL010000217.1, forward strand.
ATTCTCCCTGTGGAAAAGGTGTTTACTGCAGGTGCAGCAACAGCTGCCTATATTCATAACAGATGCCCTAGTGCACGTTGTTTCATCATTGGTGAGGGCGGAGCGCAGGAAGATTTTGTTGCTCGAGGTCTTGATGTAACAAACAATCCTCCCGTTGATTATGTCGCAGTGGGCGCTGATAGAGGTATGACTTTTGAGGAACTGAACTTCGCCACAAAGATGGTCAAAGA
>JAEOUL010000218.1 GCA_016839345.1 Candidatus Thorarchaeota archaeon
GTCATCATTGTGGATAAAGGTGAAATCATTGCAGCAGGTTGTCATGAAGACCTGTTACGTGATTCTGAACATTATCGGAAAATATTCGAACGACTTCCTGGAGCACAGTCACTTCTAGCGGCTGCCTCTGTAGGTGGGGGTGGTGCATAATGGCTATGCATGGAAGAAGAGGACCAGCTGCTTTGGCAAGTCAGAGGCCAAAAAGGAGCAGACCAATCAGAATCCTACTTGCTAGGATGGCAAACTACCTCGGACGATTCAAACGAATAGTAGCAATTGGTGCTGTTCTATCCCTTGTGGCTACAATCTTTGCCGTCTTTGACCCTCTGGTTTTCTCATGGGCTATTGACTCAATACTGGTTGTAAACCCCGTGGTTGGTACAATTCTATTCTTAACATCTCTCTTTGTTATATTCAAGGTTATAGCATGGCTACTGAGCAGCATAAATACGTGGATCCTTGCAGGAGCCCAAGCTGGTTTCGTTCAGAATATCCAGGAGGATCTTTACACAAAACTCCTAGATGCAGACCTATCATATCATAAGAGTGAGCAGAGTGGAAATGTTACTTCTAGAGTTACATCTGACACAGTGGAATTAGGGACAGGAGTTCAGGTGATCATTGACTTCTCAAGCCAAGCCCTAATGTTAGTATCATCTTTTCTGATGCTTTGGTGGGTCAATCCATTCATTGCACTGACAGCTCTTATTGTTCTACCAGGTGTGCTTTTCATAGCATTCCTCTTTGGCACCGTGGGTCAACGAATTATGCTCGCTTCCCGCAGAGCCTCTGGTGCTGTTTCAGGGCAAATAGCTGAGAATCTCAGTGGCATTCATATTGCGAAAGCCTTCAACCGAGAGAAGGAACTTGCAGAGGATATGATGGAGTTGAATCAGAAATCTTACCATTATGGCTTCCGATTTATGATTCTCATGAGTGCGATGCAGCCCCTTGTTCGTTCTATTGGCCAATTTGCATTGGCGGCGATGCTCTTTGTTGCGGGTGGTCTCGCAGTTGGTAGTTTACCACTGTTGACTTTTGGTGAACTTTTCCTAGGAATTACACTGATTAGCCGCTTCCTATGGCCCTTACTAGCACTTAGCATGATGGCTACCCAAGTACAAACTTCGATGGCAGCGATGGATCGTGTTATGGATGTCCTTGAGTCGAAATCTGCAATAGCTGACGCAATTGATGCTGTACCTCTAGATGAAAAGAGCGATGGCATCTATTTTCAGGATGTGACTTTCGAATATGTGGAAGACACTCCAGTATTGAACAATGTGTCATTCGAAATTAACCCCGGTGAGATGGTGGCAATTGTTGGTCACACGGGCGCCGGAAAGACAACCATTGCCGCTCTTGTCAACCGATTCTATGATCCGACTGAAGGTGGAATCTTCATTGGAAGTCAAGACCTTCGTCTAGTGACACAGGAGTCATTACACAGTTCAATGTCGCTGATTCCACAGGAACCATATCTCTTCGATGACAGTATAATCGAAAACATCCGTTATGGTCGCCCAGATGCCTCTGACGAGGAGATCTATGAACTCTGTAAGATAATTGGCGCAAACGAATTCATAGAAGTTTTGGCTGATGGCTATGATACTTGTATCATCGAGGGTGGAAAGAATCTCAGCGCAGGTCAACGCCAGATGATAACAATCGCCAGAACTATGCTAGCTAACCCTAAAATCCTAATCTTGGATGAAGCCACAAGTCGGCTTGATGCATATAGCGAATCTCTGGTACAGGACGCTCAAGAGCGTCTATTCGCCAATAGAACGACTATTGTAATTGCACATCGTTTGACAACCATTGCTAACGCCTCTCGGGTCCTAGTGTTTGATCATGGCAACCTCGTTGAGCAAGGATCTCATGAGGAACTGCTTGCACTCAATGGAGTCTTCAAATCACTCTATGATACCTACTACGCTCATCAAGGAATTGATGAACTCACAGAAGAGGTTGCAGAGGTTGCTAGATCAGAGGTTGAGAAGTACGGCGAAGTAGAAGAAACCCCGGTCCCATCTGGTCCAGGAATGATGATGATGGGAATGACTGGTGGTGTTGGTCAAGGAATGGGTCATGGCCCAATGGGTGGGAGTATGAGCGAAATGCAACCTACTCCTGAGATGATTGAGAAAATAAGAGAGCGATACAAATCCGACCCGGACTCAATTCCTGCTCCAATGCGAGATATGATAGAGAAAATGATTGAGGTTAAAGAAATGAGTGATGACAAGAAAACGAAGATTGGAAAAAGAGAAACAGTTGGTCATGGTGGACCAATTGGGTCAGGAAGACCATCTCCAGAGATGATTGAAAAACTAAAGGAGCAGTATTTGACTGATCCTGAATCATTACCACCAAATGTCCGTGAGATGATTGCTAGAAGAATTGCAGAGGACAAAGAATCAGAGTAATGACTGTAATTGAGTAAATCATAACCATGTTCAATCACTTAGAACATCACGCATTAACTGGAGCCAGAATTAGCAATCTCTTAAGATTCAAAGATGATACCTATTTTGTATGCAATGAGAAATGATGCTCCTACAAGTAGATATGACTCGATTGCTAATATCGGACCGAATGAAACTTCATTGCAATAGCCCTCAATATGCGAAAAGATAGCACGAATGAATAGAAGTAAAATTCCAAAGAGTAGTAGCAACATGGGTTTCGCCAGATATCCCTCTTTGAAAATCCATAAGATTGCAAAGATGATGCATAAAATAAGTCCCAGCACAACTGATATCGGAACAAAGACAATAGTTGATAAAATATCTCTCTCTGGAAATATGATAGTGAATATCACAATCAAAGACAGTGATGCTAGAGTTGTTATGACTCCTAGAGCTAACCAGAGTTGACTACCCTCAGTTAGTCCTAATGAAGAATTTAGAGACCTAAGATAACCCAATATTCCCAATACCCACAGAAGTAAACCTGGTAACTGAACAAGACCAATTGTGTAACATATTTGTACTGAATTTTCTGCCATAAAAACCAAAATACCAGTAACATCTGCTAGACTAAAGAAAATCAAACCAAGGGCAATCCACGCATTTAGGGTATGATATCGATCTTCTTTTAGGAATGATTCTCGACCAAAAAACCATATTCCGAGTAATCCCGTAAAGAGCGCAACGAGTGGTGCAATGATACTCATCGAAGAAAAAACAAGCATGTCAAAACCAAATAAAAGCAGAATAACTGAAGCAAAAAGGATGAGAATTCCCAAAGAGATGGTTGCTGCTGCATGTATCCACCTTGACAATCTACATCCTACTCCCTGTGCACTCTATTCACTTGTAAAAACCTATCCTGTTTTTTATATTGTTACGATGATTTTACTGCAGTAAGATATTCCCATTCTATTTCATAAGCTGTACTTGGGAACTGATTCTGTATCTCTTTTCTTGTTTTCGTCAGTACCTTATTAATTGGACCAGACCCAAGAAGATCTCTGACCTTTCTTGTGATAAATTGAAGCAACACTCTAAATCCATCATTGATGACCTCTGGACTTATTGAGCCCTTAATTGTTGCAGCTGTTAGTGAACTTCTAAGTTCAATGTCAACACCCTCTTCCAAGCTAACGAAAGCAAGCCACGGATACGTTTCCACTAGCTGCTGTCTTGACAGCAAGAAGACGTTTCGCATCACATTCAAACCAATAATATTCGAGCAATTATTTAGCAAAAACTGAAGGGCTGAAGAATATCGTATAGCAACTGAATGAGCTGGTGTCACTAGCTCAATTATTTTCCTCTGCTCCAAAAGTGCTACTTCATCTAGGAATCTCTTGAAATCTGAAGTCTTTAGGCGTTCAGCAGCGATTGATATTGGGGTTTCTCCATCAAACTCTGTGATTGTTCTTACTGTTTCAGGAGGCAGTGGTTCTGTTAGATGGGAGCTTCCCATTATTGAGGTTGCATGATAGATATCATCTGGCTTTACGGGATTTTCTATTGTGATTGCATTTTCCCATAAAGCTTCGGCAGCTAAGTTAAGTCCCAATTCAAGGGGCATCTCCAAAAAATCCGCCGCTTCCTTAACTGTACATATTGAAGGTATTAACCGCAGGAAAGAAATCACATCTGTCTTCTTGGTATAATATCTCCATTCTGGTCGAACTTTGATTATTGTATCAGGATGAATAATGCTTCTAACGAACTCATCAATTACACTCTGTTCAAATCGAGTATGGACTGCGAGATCAAGATCGACCCATCTAAGGACATTGAATTGTTCTTCGAATCGTTCGATCAATCTTTTCAGCTTGGCCCGAGCAAAAGCACTATCCTCTTTTGTAGAAACAGCGCCTAGTGTCCATTCTCCAAATTCTACAATTATCTTGTAATGAGTCCCCTCAAAAGCACGTGCTTGCGATTTCACTGAACGAGTAGCTTCATCAAAGAAAGAGGTCATCGCAACAAGAAAGGAAGATAAAAGCTGTGGATCAAAAGCTGACTCTGTGAAATCTTTATGGTATACACACACCCCTGTATCTCTCTTGATGATATAGAGGCTGTTAATCTCCATGGGTTGAACCTCGAGTCTACTTTGGCGAACTGTAAATCTGCATCCGCTCTCGTTTCTGACAAAGGTCTCGGCGCGTCTATGATGTTTAGTGTCTTTGATGCTTTTGAGCATTGTAGTGATATATACCTACATATCCGATTTTGCCAAACGGTCACCCTTATAGCATTGAATCTGACAAGACAGATTTGATAGACATGTCCGAGAAGGAAGAGTTCAGAATTGTTTGTCCCTCATGTGAAGAGGGTACTCTCAATGTACGCTCTGTCCTCTACAGTATTCCATTCTTCAATGAACTTGCAATGTTTTCTATGGATTGTCCTGAATGTAACTTCAGTCATTCTGATGTTTTTTCCGCTGAGCAGAGAAAGCCTGCAAGATTCACACTTGAAGTGAATGATCCCTCGCTTCTCCGTGCACGAGTAGTTAGGTCCGGGTCAGGTACAATCAGACTGCCTGATTTTGGAATCGATGTTGAACCTGGACCTGCGGCTGAATCCTTTATCACAAATGTTGAGGGAGTCCTCATACGTGTAAAGTCCGTTGTTCAGACTGCTATTGGATTCGCTGATAATCCAGAAGAGAAGGTTCGTGGTATAGAGATACTTGCAAGCATCGATCGTGCTCTTGAGGGCGACATTCCATTCTCACTGATTATGGAGGACCCTGTTGGCGTTAGTGGAATCATCGTTGATGACATGTCAAAGGTCAAGTATGAGGAGCTCAGTCAAGAAGAAGCATCAACATTGAAGGGAGCTCCTTTTTGGATTGATACAATTCGTGAAGACTTCAGGGAGCGTAAGGGTTAAAACATTCATTCGAAAATTCTCTCGATAGACGTGGGCCGATAGATCAGCCTGGCAGATCGTCTGGTTTGCATCCAGAAGGTCGCGAGTTCAAATCTCGCTCGGTCCACCATTACTTCTCTTGACTATTTTCGAATCTGAGTTTCTTACGAACTGCATCGTCAAAGTAGACGATAGGGATGTCCTGAGCCATCTCTTTCATATCATCAAGTATTTCCAGGTCTAATCGAGATTCAGCTGCAAACTCTTTTGCAAAAGAACCATCCTGAATCTCCTTGAGGGATGTCTGCATTGCCTCACGGAGCTCAGGACTTGCATATCTCATTCCTCTGGACATACTTCCATACTGACTTGTTGGTGAATGGAGTTCAAGCTGTTTCAGAGTGCCCATCTGTGCTATCATCTGCGCTGTATAGGCAAACTCACCAGACATGTATAGTTCGAGCAGAACGATTTCAGGAGGATAGCCTGCCTCAATGGCCACATCCACCGCACATGTCAGGACCTGTCCGAATGCGGGACCAAAGCATTGCTCATTGAACAAGTCAATTTCTGCTTCCTGTCTGAAGGTAACTTCAAGCACCGCGCCTCCGGGTTTTGTGGATCCAATGCCCTTTGCAATAGCAAGAGCAACCTCCCTTGCTTCTCCTGAAGAGTCTTTGTGTACTGCAATAAACGTGTAGAATCCCTTGTCTTTCAGGTACGATTCCCTGACACCTTTTCCAATCATTCTCGGAGCTACAAGGATTGTATCGATGTTGGTAGGTACTGTGATTGTTTCGAATGTAATGTTGTAACCAGAGGCGAAACAGAGAGCTTTATTCTTGTTTAGAACAGGTTTGATCTGCTCCTCGAAAATCGAAGGCTGGAGTTCGTCTGGGATTAAAAATAGAATCACGTTGGCTCTTTCTGATGCAGATTTTATGTCTAGCACTGTAAAACCATCAGACTCAGCTAGGTCAAAATACTCGTCGTGAGTATTGCCTACAATGACCTCGAATCCACTATCCTTGAGATTTAGTGCTTGAGCACGTCCCTGATTTCCATATCCAATGATAGCGATTGGTCCTTTCAAAACCCTCAAATCGACATCTTCATCGAAAAAGATGTGGGTCTTCAAATCCATGACTATGTCCTTTGAATCGACCATATTTGTAGCATGAATCGGTAGTTGTTAAATACGTGTGTCGTCATTGTTGCCAGCGAGTGTGGTTTGTTTGGATGATTTCGAACTCATTTCGATTGCCCTGCGGTTTAACGAGAGAATAAACGCTCGAGATCTCACTGGTCTTGGAGAGATGATGACTGAGGACCATGTCTTCATCGATATCCCCGGTGAAGCACATGAGGGTAGATCTATGATGGTGTCTGGCTGGTTTGATTTCTTTAGACTCTATCCTGACTATCGAAATAACTTCACTCATGTTGTTGCAAAAGATGACCTGGTCATAATGGTGGGTTTCTCTGAATGCTCACATGATCCTCTCAATGGTCCTGCTATCTGGACAGCAAAGATTCAGGAAGGTCTCATCTCTGAATGGCGAGTATATGATGACAAAGATGAGTTCCGTAAAGAATTAGGGATTGATTAATTTCTGATATTTAAAGAACTCATTACCTGAACTGCGTCGTAAAGTAACCCTTAAAGGGGGCCATCCTCGCGGAAATCGAAACTACAAGGGACAATAAGCGAGAGCTCTCGCCAGCCGACCTGGTATTGAGGTGCGGATACCCTTGATGTGGTGATAATATAATGCAATTATTCGAGACATTCGCTGGAATGCTGTGGTTTGAACAGGCTATGATCTACACAGTCATTGCAGCAGCTATTGCTAGTCTCGTGTATGCTTGGTGGCTCAGGAGAGGTGTCCTTGTATTGGGCAAAGGAACTGAGCAGATGCAGAGAGTATGGGAAGGCATCCGGGAGGGCGCATTGTCTTATCTGCGAAGACAGTTGAAAACAATCATCCCAATTCTCGTTGTCTTGTCCTTCCTGCTCTTCTTCACCGTATACATAACAGTCCCTGAGAGAGGCACACTAGAGTTGTTTGGTATTGATCCAATCAATCCAGAGTCAACTCCAGAAGCTCTAGCCAGTGCAAGACTTCTTGTTGGTCTAGGTCGTTCTCTAGCATTCGTGCTTGGAGCGAGTTTCTCACTGATTGTGGGACAGCTTGGTATGCGTATTGCTGTTGAAAGCAACATCAGAGTTGCACAGGCTACACGAGAGGGTGATGAAAGATACAATCGAGCTTTGACAATCTCATATCGCGGGGGAACATTCACTGGAATGTTGACTGATGGTTTAGGTTTGGCAGGAGGAACTATCATCTTCATAATATACGGAATTGCAGCCCCTGATGCTCTCCTTGGATTCGGTCTGGGGGGTACACTACTCGCGCTCTTCATGAGGGTTGGTGGTGGTATCTACACTAAAGCTGCAGATGTTGGTGCAGATCTTGTTGGTAAGATTGAACATGGACTGCCTGAAGATGACCCACGAAATGCTGCTGTCGTCGCAGACCTTGTCGGTGACAATGTCGGTGACTGTGCAGGTATGGCTGCTGACATCTTCGAGTCATATGAAGTGACAATTGTATCAGCCCTGATTCTAGCCATAGTCCTTTTCCTTGAAAACCCAATTGGACTACTTCCTGGTGGACTGCTCGCAGTTGTGGTCTTTCCATTATTCATCAGAGCTGTTGGTGTTATCTCATCAATGATTGGTACCTTTATGGTTCCAGTCTGGCCAAGGCTCCTGAAGAAAAGAGCAGTCTATGCTGAGAAAGCAATGTTTCTATCATATGAGGCATCAAGCGCATTCACCATCATTCTCTCAATGCTCATATCATGGTTCTATGTTGGAGACCTCAGATTTGGAATCTTGATTGCTGTTGGAGTGTTGCTAGCAGTATCATTCAATCCAATCACTAGCTACTTCACTTCCCTGAAGAAACCTCCAGTCCAAGAGATTGTGAAGTCTGCTGACACTGGTCATGCCACATTCATCCTTTCTGGACTTGTAGCTGGCTACGAATCAACAGTTGCAGCCCTCGTTGTAATTGTAGCAACATTCGGTATTGCTTGGGTTCTATTTCTAGCTCCAGTTGCAGCAGCTCTGGCTCCCTGGTTCGTAGCAGATGTCTATGGACATCTATGGACCCTCTATGGTATTGCACTAATTGGTATTGGAATGCTCTCACACACCGGCAACAACGTAGCAATGGACTCCTATGGTCCAATCAGTGACAATGCTGCTGGTATTGGCGAACTCTCACCTGGTGACTTCGATGAAACCTCAATGAAGACCATGGCTGAACTTGATGCAGTTGGCAATACTACAAAGGCTATCACCAAGGGAGTTGCTATAGCATCCGCAGTAATTGCTGCAGTCAGTCTGTTCGA
>JAEOUL010000219.1 GCA_016839345.1 Candidatus Thorarchaeota archaeon
AACATATCAAGGCCAGGTTCTTCGATCCCATCTACTTCTCTGTCGAGAAAGACATCAGCCATGATGTATGAAATTCTGTCCATGGCTTCAAGCTGCTTTAGTCCAAATACTGAATTGACTTCAACAGATAGAACCTGTACAATCTTGAGATCCATTTGCCATCGCACCTTCGCAACGTCTGCGAGGACACTTCGGTCAAATGTAGGTTCTACAAAAAGCAGAATCTTTGCATCACCTTCTCTTGTGGTGACAACTTTCTCGTCCAGAACTCCTGTTTCCATATAGGACACAAGGATTGGATCTACTCTCTCCGTTATGCGGCCATCATCGAATAAGTTAGAATACTTCTCAACAAGAGCCTCTTCATAATTAATCGGAGGTGCTACCTGGGAATCAAAGCTTGCTATCGGTGTGAATGGAACCAGGACCATGCTTATGGTCATGACACCAATGAATAGCAAAACTGCAGTTTTTCTCAGGTTATTCATTTTTCGTTTTTCTCCTCACGTTTTCAATGGAGAACGGAAAGTCTAGAATGCCCCCAATCCGCATTGATGGTATCATCTCTAGACGCACAAAAACCTCCAAAAACTGACCATATATCGGTCAGTCATTTCTCCTCTAAAGCGTTCTCCACGGGTATGTGATTACTACTCGCGGGCTATGTTGTGACTATTAAGCATTGTGCAAGAATTGTACTATAGATGAAGTGTCATTGTTCCCGAACGTAGTTAAAAAACGCTATCAAGCCTTTTCCCAAATGAATGGAGCATATGGACCGAAATATAGGTTGAAAAGCACCTTTAGAGCCGTGAAAAGGTGCAATGTGTGGGTAAATACACCACTACCTCTACTTCTTTTCGAATTGTTAAACCACATAAGTAGGTGTTGAAAACATTAAATCGGTGGTTGAAGATTTCTCACTCAGTGACTATTAACCTCTGACCAGTTTCTTGACAGTGTCAACAATCTCGTTCACCATAAGTATGGCACCAATCATCTCCACTTTGGGCTCTTCACCGTGCGAATCACCAACTTCTCTGGAAACCCTGGTCATTGAACGACCCAGACTCTCAATCAGAGTGACCATTGTCCTTTTTGTGCCTTCATCCTTGTTGCTTGCTTCAACTTGCGAAATCAGTTCGACTAAATCTGAGATTACACTGTCAGATACCTCGGATGCGGCTTCTGCACGACGGTTGAGGTCTTCCCAACGAATCTGAGCATCCCTAAGTTTGCTAGACAACTCAGTGACAATACCATCATCAGCTCTTGGTGCCGCTGTCGGCGTGGCTCCCGCGGCCGCTAGTCGGAGATCTGCAATCTCAGATTCGAGAGATGCAATATGATGATCTTTCATAGCGAGTTGTTCTTGAAGTCCAGTTACTGGAATTGATGATGGTGTAGATTTTGCTTTCAGCTGCTCCTCCATTAATGTAATTGAGGTTTCTCTTTCTCCAATTTCAGCTCTTATTGTTTCAAGCTCACCCTCGAGAGCAGCTAGTGATTCCTCCTTTTCTGAAACGAATTCTGACAGCTTCTTGTTTTCGGCTTCAATCTTTTTGATATCATCCTTGACAGTTTTTGCTTCCTGTTTTGCACTCTTTAGGTCATCACGTAATGCTGTCAGATCGGGATCAGCTGGCGAAATGACAAAGTAAGCTATGATAGTAAGAACTACAGAGAAGGCAACAACATACACAAGCGAACCGAGTACAGATCCAAAGAAAATGTCAGTGAGTAGCTGTAACCCATTTACAAATGTAGTCCAAGATCCAAAGCCAATGGAACCACCAAAGCTAGCATACAACACAGCGATGATAGATGTCGTGAAACTTAGGACTGCCACAAGAAGCAGGAGATTGCGCTTCATAGTTTCTTGAGGGAGATGTCTCTGATAAAGCAGTAAAAGGACACCCAATGTAAGCATTGGCAAAACGTAGGGTAGTGATGCTATGATGTCATCCATTGGAACTTCAAATGTAACCATCATCTCAAGAATCGCTATTGTTTCAGAGCTAACCATGAAGAATCCTCCTTTGCTAGAACCAAGAATTTTTGGAGGATAAAACTATTCTGTGTATACAAACAAGAGAATAAGTCCTGTCCGGGAGGAAAATATCCGGACAGAACACTTTGGTACTATTTCCTCCAGAGAGCTGCTTTCTCCGCTTCGTGATCTGTTACGATTAAGTCCAACGCTTTTACGAGTCTTGAGGTTTCTTCAATAGAAAGAAGAAAAGATCCCTTGATGTCGCGGTCCTCACCTAAGGAGATTCGGACTTTACCATCGTTGACCCAACCTTCCTCAGTCAGTTCAGGGGGCTTGATTTGAATTTCCAGCCATGTCCTGCGGGTCTGTTTGGTTTCACGGTCTTCGAAGAAGTGCTTCAATTGTAAGCGTCGTTCATATGCAAAGGATTTTTCACCCATTTTCATGCACTCCATTCTTGGGCAGACTAGGTTTGCTGCCCTCACTATTACATCAACTTTAGATAATTTACCCTCGTCTCTCGGAATTCCCGAGCTAGATTAGTTTTCTGTCTGAACACAAGAAAGCACTCAAGAAAACCCTTATCTGAACTCTGGAGGTCGTGCGCGAGGAAGGAATCCGAATAATGCCAACTATCCCCCGATTACACACACGACGATTTGCAGCTCTTATGATTCTTACACTTCTTTTCACACCTATGACTATGTTCATCGGAAGTACAACGAACGCATTAGAGCCAGATATTCGTATAGGTCCAAACCTTGCTGCGGCTTTACTTAGTTCGGAACACGATGATATGATTTCGATTGTGGCACAATTCCAAGAGGGATTGACTCCAGACGCAATGGTTGAAGAGATTCAGAAAGCAAATATCAAGAGTGTTGAAATCAAATATGTTTTCCAATTGATTCCAATGGTTTCTCTATCTCTCGCGAGTAAAGATGTTGAACAACTTTTTGAGATATCATTAATCAATGGAGTTGAGCTTGATCGGAAAAGACAGATATCAACAAACACTAACCCAATAGAGGATTTTGAACTAGCAGATAATGGAAATGAATACATTCACTATGATGGTATCACTGGTGCAGACCTGATGTGGGATGAAGGGTACAATGGTACTGGAATCACTATTGCAATACTTGATAGCGGAATCGATGGGAATCACCCTGACCTTCAGGACCGATTGATTGGATTCAAGGATTTTGTAAATGAATTGGATGATATGGATCCATCTGATGGTATAGACGCATACGACGATAACGGACATGGAACTGCTTGTGCGTGGATTGCACTTGGTGATGGCACTGTAAATGGTGGGAGTTTTACTGGAATAGCACCTGGTGCAAACCTACTCGGTATCAAAGTCTTAGACAGTACGGGGTCAGGTGAAGATTCTGATATTGCATATGGTATCGAATTCGCAGTTCTTGAAGGTGCTGATGTGATAAGCATTAGTCTAGGTGGAGAATGGAGTGATGGATCATTTGTCATTGATCCCTTCGTCGCAGAGATACAGAACGCAGTTCAGGAGGGCGTTTCAGTCATTGTTGCGGCTGGTAATTCAGGTCCAGCAGCATTTACTATCAATTCTCCTGGCGTTATTGAGGAGGCAATCACAGTCGGTGCTTCATATGGTGATACCGGTGTAGTAGCATTCAGTAGTGTTGGTCCGGTATATCGTACGAGATCAGACCCCAAGGGATACTTTATGAAACCAGATCTTGTGGCACCTGGATATCTGATTGTATCTGGCAGAAGTAGTGGCGCTAGTCCAATTGAATATCCAACATACAATTCTTCATTGTATGGAACTAGTTATACACGGTGGTCAGGCACATCTGCTTCAACACCAATTGTGGCTGGTCTAGTTGCTCTTCTAAGTCAGAAACACTTGTCGTTGACGCCTGTTGAGGCAAAGGCATCTCTCATGATGACAGCTACTGACCTCGGTGTAGACTCGATGGTGCAAGGATGGGGTCTACCAAATGTGTCATTGGCATCTAGTTTCCTAATCAGTTCATCCCGAGACATTACCTTGATGACACCACGTACGTATCCGACTCTTCCATGGAGCTCGCAAGTCCTTATTGTTGGAGATGATAGACCACCTCAGAATGTGACAGTGATTTCGACACAACCAATTGGAGTTGCTAACATCTCAACATCAGGAAACATGAGTCAGTATGTGGAGACAAACATCGAACAACTCAATATTGTTGCAGGCTATTCCCACTTTGGAATTGAACTGACTATGCCGGAGGAAATACCACTCTCTGCAGCTGGATTCTATTCAGGATATTTGAACATAACACAAGGAAGTAGTATAATCGCTGCTATGAGTATCGCATTCACAATAACACTCTTCGGTGGGAGAATGACTATTGACATGGAACACCATGATGCGGATATCGATCCACCGTCACATTATGGATATTTCACGGAATACTTGCGAGAGAGAGGAATAGTCATTTCTGAATTTGGTAATCCTGAAGATATCACACGCAGCTACATTGATCTGAGTACGATTTCAGGTGCAGATATCTTCACCATCATGGATACTGAAACCACTTACACAAGCGGAGAAATATCAGCGCTTCATGATTTTGTTGAGAATGGCGGCACTCTACTAGTCTTCTCGGAATCATTCCAACCTGATACAGGAGCCCCAACATTTGCGATTGACTCTTATAACCAGATCTTAGAGCCTTTTGGAATACAATGTGAAGAGAGAAGTATTGGATTTGGACCAAATGACCTTGGCCTCTTGTATGGAACTAACTACAGTGGATATGTTGAAAATGACCCATTGATGGATGGTGTTAGTAACCTGTATGTACTTCAAGGAAGCACTCTGCATGTGGATCCTAGTGTTTCAAATGCAAGAGGTCTGTTCTGGGAGGATACTGAAAGAACACATGCAATTGTAGCCACTGCAGAATATGGTAGTGGAATGGTCTTCGTCATTTCTGATGGTTCGACACTGTATGATGATATTCTCTATGACGCCATCAATGCAGAAGCTGACAATCTCCAAATGCTACGAAACTTGGCTATCGCAATCACTCCAGATTCACCAAGAATCTATGATGTTGAGTTGAGCATCGGAGAGTTAGGTGAACCAGCAAATGTTACTGCCTATGTGTTTGATGATGATCTGGATGTTGTTTCAATGAGTGTGATTGGACCTTCTGGAACGAACTTGACCGGAATAATCGTTGAAGAACTAGGCTATAGGTTCTCAACAAGCTTCATATTCAACAGTGGAGGGTTCTACTCAGTTCAGGTTGAGGCTTCTGATACTAGTGGAAACCTAAGGATTTTCCAGAAGATAATTCTAGTTCCAGTTGATGCTGCAGATGATGTAATTGTCTTAGCAATCATATACACATTGCTTGGCGTGGTTGGAGCTGGTCTTGCCTACGTCTTGATAGCAAGAAGAAGTGGGAGACCAAAACCTCCCAGAAGAGTGCTGGAAGAACCTCAAGAGGAGGAGTGGGAAGTTCCTCCGCCCTCTATTGAATAGGACCCAAAGTCGATTCGAGGTGTTCCAGCAGCCGTTCGTGACGAGACTTGAGAAGTGGTTTATCATTGTATACCGCAGAGGACTCCACTCTATCTAATATCTCATAGCCAATCCTCGCACCCATTCGAGACGCTATCACCTGACCTCCTATAAGCGTACCATCTTCTGAAAGAACAAGAGCTGCCTTCGCGAACTCAACTGGGTCCTCCACATATTGGACTTTAGTCTTCACACCCAATGCATTGGCTGTGGTTGTACTGTGACCAATGACAACAATGTCTGTGCCAAATATTCGATCGTATTGAATACGTCTTACGGGGTTGTCATATACCTTGCTTCCACCAGCGGCTGTAACGCCAGCCTGTCTGCCAGCTCGAGCAGCAACACTAGCAATCGGTAGAAAGAGTGGTTCATTGGTAAGTGTGTCTTTCATTTCGACACAATCACCAACGGCAAACACATCATCTATCGAGGTCATCATTGTTTCATCTACAACAATTCCCCCTAATTTACCAATTCTCACACCAAGAGTTTCAGCCAGTTCAATGTTTGGACGAACTCCAGTCATGAACAAGACTGCATCTGCAGAAAGGTGGTCATCACCGAGAAGTAGACCCTCCACTTTCTTTTTCCCTATTACTGAAGAGGGAGCAAGACCGGTGTGCACTTTCAATTTATCCGGGAGTCGCGATAGAAGTTCATCACTCATAGATTCCTCGAGCTGTTTTCTCATGAGTCTTGAACGGACTACCATATGAACTTCTTTTCCCAAAGAGATGAGTCGTTCTGCAGTTTCAAGTCCACTGAAACCAGCACCAACAATAACAATTGTGTTCAATTTTGAAAGCTGTTTGCCAATTTTGCTGGTATCAGCCATGGTTTGAATTGTGTATACATTGGGAAGGGTTGCACCCGAAATATTCGGAACTGCGGGAATACCGCCAGTTGCTAGAATGAGCTTGTCATATTCAAGTTTCTTTGAATTTTGAAGGTGCAGAGTCTTAGATTTTGTATCCCCACCTATTACTGCCATACCTGACATAATCTCAATTCGAATCTTAGAGAGTGCATCGAAAGACCAATCCTGTATCTTCAAAGCATCAGTATCTGGAAATTCCAAAGCCATGGCAGCACCAGGTTTTCGATGTGACTCATAGGTTTCTTCAGTGATTATTTTGATATCAGCTTTGGAATTAAACATTCTAGCCGCAACTGCCGCTGCAGCTCCTCCAGGACCATACCCAACAATCACGATTCTCATTTTGAGCCACCTTCACGGCGTTGTTTTATTGCATAGATGACTACTCCTGCGACGAGTAGTGCAGCTCCAATTGTTACTACTGTAAAATCCTGCACGACTGTTAGAGTAGCGAAATTCATCTCAGCATCAGGTACCTCCTGACCTATAGCAATTGCGTACACTTCATGACTCCCCATTTGGAAGTTAGATGGGGAGAAGTCAAATCGGTACACACCAGTACCACTTGTTAGAGTTAGATTTAGCCAAGTACCAGATTCTGCATGAAATGCGATATAGACAAGGTATGCTAGTGCAAATCCCTCAAGCCTGACCTCACCAGAAACTCGATCCGCTACAAAGAGACCAACTCTAACAACATCCTGATCTAATGACCCACCTGAAAAAGCAAGCTGGGGTCCAATCTGAGTGGAGAGAAATATTGGTGGCAAGACCAGTGTAGATCCTTCTGACGTCAGATTAAGTAGTAGACTATTGATGTATTCATCTCCAATGAGATTCTCTGGTATGGTTATTGTGAATTCAGAATATCCAGTACGAGAGGATGAGTTGAGAATGTTCAAAGGACCATCAACAATATTCCAATCTACAGTTACTTGGCTTATTGGCGTGTCTCGGTCTAGAATTTCCAAGTGTGTTAACATTGAGTCACCACCAAATTCCAATGAAATGTCAGACATCAATGGAGGAAGGAAATCGATTAGAGTTCCGGACACAGTTTGATCAGCGTTACTCAGAGTTGAGTTATGTGTCGATATTGAAATATCACCACGTGTACCAGGTGTCACTCCATCAATTCTGAGAAGAACTGCACTCGCATTGGTCCACCATGTTGATATCAAAGAAGAAGAACCATATGCGCTACCTTCCCATTCGAAGACCTCAGACACACCACCAGTGATATTGACAACGATATCAGCTCCATTAACGCCTGTTCCAATGTCGGAGTCTGAATCCCATCCAACACTAAGAACATTTGTACCTTGATAGTCAGGAGTTGTTCGGGTTTTAATTGCCAAACCAAGTGTGTCATTATCAATGAACACTTTGACTCCCGTGATATCTAATCCTCCAGAAAGGGAAAGATCATCTGAATCGGTAATCAGATCATCAATTCCACTCCAACTTGTTAGAGGCGAATCATCAACAGCTGGAGATTGAAGAACTTGTCTTACTGACCAGAGGGCATCAACAAGTCCATGACCCCATAATGGGGAAGGGATTTCGTAATGCGCAGTTTGCCCACCAGCTCCATTTACCAAAGCGGAATAGTCCAACCATGCAGAATCTTCATCTGATGCTTGACGAATTAGAGCTAAAGCACCAGCAACATGAGGGGATGCCATGCTTGTACCGTCTCTGCGAATCCAGAGAGGTGAAGTAATTGTCTGCGTAGCCGCTCGGATATCGTATCCTGGAGCTGCTACTGTTGGTTTTGGAGTGCCATCCACTCTTGGGCCACGGCTTGATGAAGCGAGTATATTAGTAGAAGATTCACTATAAGCAGAAACAGTCACAGCCATATCAGCAGTTCCTGGAGAGCTAATGGTTCGTCCTGAATCAATATTGCTATCAAAGGTGAGTTGAGTTGTGTCCCAGTCACCATCCCAGGCGAACCCATCAATCCAGACAGGAGAGCCTGCACTATTCTTGACTGTCACGGTCCAGATTCCATCTGACCAATCATGGTCTTGCGTCGAGAGCTGGATGATTATGTTGTTCAGACCTCGTACGTTAATGTCTGCAAAGACATAGGCTGAAAGATGTTCTTCCGCAAGAACCCAGGAGTGACTAGCGATATTCGAAAACACTCCCAATTCAATTTGCTCACCAGTTGGAGCAGTAAGAGAGACTTCTTCATCTCTATCAGATGAATGCCAGAGAAGACTGAGGAAGGGGTATGTGGAATAAGATGGATTATTGACTTCAAGACTGACCGTACCATTTTCACCGGATGGGGCAAGAAATCGAGCATGTTTGTTCTTATTTCCCAAATTACCCGCTGCAGTGACAGATACAACTCCATATTTGAGGAATGCCTCTGTTACAGCGAGGTCCTCTAAATCTGTACCATCTAGAAAACCCAAGTATGATGAGAATGACATATTGATGATATCAGCACCATTTTCAACTGCGAAATCAATACCATCTATGATATCTGATGATTGAAGTGGGCTCTTGATTACGATGAGATCAGCTCCAGGTGCAACTCCCACATATGATGTGAATCCTACTTGACCACCTGCAACAGTCGATGCAACATGCGTGCCATGTCCATTGGTATCTATGACAGATACTCCATAGGTTGTTAGATTAACATCACGGATATAGACATTTGATGATTCTTGGTCATAGAGAATCGCAATCTTGCTAACATTAAGCATGACAACATCCTCAACTCCAAGAGTGATGACTGTATCATCATTGGCATCTATTCCTCCAATCCACCGATCCCCAGAAACATAGCTAAATCCGCTGATGCCATCGGCGTTTATGTACATGTAATCTGCCGCATAGAGAAATGTTGAGCCAACCAATCCGCCAACCGACTCAATCGGGCCTTCGTTCGCATCTGCAACCATATTGTCATTAAGATCTACATAATACTCTCCACTATCTTCGATAGTATGATATACTCCGGGAGATGGTTTCCAAAAACTTGGATGTGTCCAAGTCACACCTGTGTCCATGACGGCAACAGTGGTTCCAGAACCATCAACTTTAGTTCCATCCTTCTCAAGATTAGTCCATACTGTACTAGCTCCTATAGCAGGAACAGATGATGTAATTGAAGGAACAAACTGCTTGGTTCCAGATGTTGCGCGAAGCAAACCTAGATCTTTCAACAATGTCAGAGAACTAGTATCTGTTACTTCAGCAGAGTATATCTTACCAACATTGACAATTGAAGAACCTCTCCTTGTAAAATCAATTCCATGGGATTCAGCTATTCTAATCTCATCCATTGTAAGCTCGTCATCAAACTCTAAGAGTGCAATTGCCCCGTTATCTCCAGAACCTTGAATTTCCATTCGCAGACGGGATTCTATCAATGGTCCTGTTCCCTCAAGCTGAGTAAGAAGTATCTGAGAAGCTGTACTAGTTTGTACAAAGAAAGCAGGTGCGAGCAAAATGATCAGAATGAAATATCGTCGGTACATCAGAGTCCCTCTAGAGTAGTGGCTATGTCGTTCTAGATGTTCAACTGATATGCGTTTCTGTTAAACTATTGTATGTAGGTAGAAAACAAGACATTGAGTAATAGCAATTACTCCAGACTACACTTCATTTGTTGTCGCATCTGAATGTCAAGAAGCAGAAATCATTGTGAAGAAGGTATTCTCAAAAGCAGCACTCTCACAGGGCTTATAACTATTTAATTGGAACAGAAGTCGATACGGAGCACATTCTATGACAACCCCCGATGAGATTCATAAGATTCTCAGAATTGGAGAAAATCGGAACACTGAGTTCAAGAGGAAGCTTACACGTGCAGACTTGAAAACTGAGAGAAAACAAAAGTTAGTCACACGTATCCGGTTCATGACATGTGAGAATCCTTTCGAAGGAGTCTTCTTAATTGGTATTGAGGATATTGGGGGAAAGGAGTGGAAGATTCATGGCATTTCTGAGAATTCACTTAAGACATCAGGTGAAGTACTCTCAGAACTCTGTCTAGAGGCGGCCGTCGAGATTGTAGAAGAGGAAAGAGTTGAAACCCCCCAAGGAATGGTCGGAATATTTCTATTGAAACGTCTTGCAGATGATGAAGTCAAAGAAACCTGCTCAATCAATGTAGCAGGAAGAGTGAACTCAGGTAAATCGAGTCTCATTGGTGCACTTGTGACTGGCAAACCTGACAATGGAAGTGGAAGTGCTCGATCATTTCTTCTGATACATCCACAAGAGATCACTCGAGGTCAGACCGCGGATATTCATTTGGCGTTTATGGGATTTGATGCAGAAGGAAATACAGTCTATCCAGATAATCCACTCAGCAAGGAGGATTCTGCGCGTGTTCTTGACCAATCTGCGAAGGTTATAACTTTCTTTGATGCTCCAGGTCATAAGGAATATAGCAAGACTATGATTAGATCTATTCTTGGTGCTGATTCTCAGTATGGCCTAATTCTTATTCCCGGTCCAGAGGAAGCATATCTGATTCGACAAGAAGAGCAAAATTTTGGTATTCCACGACTTGACGAGATAACACGAGAGCATCTGATTCTAATGTCGAGTCAAGGTACTCCCTTCATTGTGATGATTTCAAAAACTGACAAGACAAGTCGAGAGGACCTCGAGCTTGTGATGAGTGTTGTCAGAAGAAGTCTCAAAGATGCAGGTCGGATTCCAGTCACAGTCAGAAGTGCTAAAGAAATACCTCCTGTTGTTAGAGAACTTGGCAATGACATCATAGTGCCATTGATTCAGACTTCCGCAATAAATCCCTCATCACTCGAACTTATAACGCAGTTACTCAGAAGCCTTCCATCAAATTCCAGACATTCTTCATTGACTGACCCAGCTCGTGCATATGTTGACAAGGTCTATCGAGGAATAAAAGGTACAAATATAGTGGTCACAGGAACAGTCAAGTCAGGAGTCTTCAAAAAAGGGCAGTCTTTGAGAATTGGTCCGGATTCTGGAAATCAGTTTCAAGACGGGCGTTTATTCAGCATTGAGATGTTCAAGAAGAGAATCAGCACAGTCAGAGCTGGAGACCTGTTTGGTTTTGATATCAAGGATGTAGATAAACACCTAGTTCGAAGAGGTCAGATGATTGTAGACCCTGACGAAGACATAGATAGTTGCAGGATTTTCGAGGCAAACATTGTTGTTACAAGACATCCTACAAAAATATCCGTGGGCTACTCACCTGTCCTTCAATGCCATACCATCCAACAGACAGTAATCTTGAAGAAGATCTATGATGCCGAATTCCTAAGTGTTGGAGATTTTGCACGAGTGCGTTTGGAGTTTATGTCATCACCTGAAGCAGTCACAATCGATGATAAGATTGTTCTCAGAGAGGCCAATACAAGAGCTATTGGAACCATTGTGAAGATAATCAAATAGCTCCATCAGTCCAAGTAACTACAAAATCATCTGCTGAGAATGGTTGTTCAACACGTATGACGTTCCTCTGAGATTTTGCAGAAACAATAGGCCAAAGAGTCAATTTTTCTGTAAGTATAGAATCGAGAAAAGCGGCTTTCCAACTGCCAGGAGCTGATACAACAGCAATTGCTTCAGATTCAGTGTTAAAGATAGTTGCTTCCAAACAATAGGAGTGAGTACTGTGAAGAACATTCTCATATTCACCACATATCAGGAAGTCCGGGTTGATTCCAATATGATTGAAACTAGGCACAAGTGCGATTTTCCCCATCTTGAGTAAACTATCAACTACTTGGGGGGAGCCAACTAATGTATTAGACAACACTTCCAAGTTACCAGAGATGAGACGTTCCAATACTGCTTGTTCATTTCTCTTCAATTCTTTATCAGAGAATTCAACCTTTGTTTCGAATGTTGCAATGGGTTTTTTCAATATGCCTAGCTTCTCTAACGCCTGTCGAACAATGTCTTTTCCATGTGAAAACAATCCTCCGGACGAAGGATAGACATCTTCAAGATTCAACCAATATTCGATTGAAAGGACAGCAGAATCACCAGTTTCCCCTATTGAGAAAATGCGCGAGGCACTTGCATCAACAAAGTCCACCTCAACCCAAGAAGACTCATCAGATTTGTCAAATGATGAGAACAGATGAATATCCAGAGATATCGGATCACAAATTACTCGAGGCGCTAAATGTATCGACTCAAGTGTGTGTCGTCGAGCTTCTAGCTTGCGTGGTTTTTCGAGTGTTCTACAAAATCCTTGAATTATGTGATATTCTTCAGTTCCAATAGAAACTTGTAAGCTATTGTGAATAACACTAAAAGCTTGTAACCAATCATCTATCTTCATGTTCTTTGGCACTTGTTTTAGTAGAGATAGAATTCTACTGAAACCTTCATTTGAATAGCACTCAATATGTGCAATCAGGTGATTTACTATAGAGAGTAAATCTGAACTTTTACTTATCTTCCTCCATTTCTCAAGCATTGCTTTCTTTTCTGCACCTTTCAATAAAGCCAATGAAACCGCATTTCCAACTGCGCTAGATATATCGAAGTTCACAGTCTTGGCTTCAAGTAATGTTAAGAAAGCTGAACGTGTGATTATTCCTTTTGCAAATTTCTCAGCCAGCGCGGCTTCTTCAAAAAGGAATTCACCATCATCACTAATTTGTAATCCAAACGATTGTGTGGAGGGTACGAGTGGAAATCGTGTAATGAAAATATCAGGAAATGGTGGTTCACTACTCGCCACAAACCTTGATAATCGGCGGATTGATTTGGATAGTGTGTTTCTAAGATCTTCTGTTGCTTCAATTCGTAACTCTTCAGGAGTCAATTCTTTTGGTTTCTCGAATTTCGCAATTAGTTTTGATGCACGGCGAATCTTGCCATACATTGAGACTTCAATATTTTCTCCAATAAGCATGACACCAGCAGCATTGAAGAAGTAGACACGTACTCTATCTAACGAAACAACTGCTACTAGGTAAGTGATTCCTTTCAGTTTACTGAAATGTTTCCGAATCACAGCAGCTTTAACTCGAAGCACTTCAACTGCAGCAGCCCCAGTTTCTCTGAACTGCCGCTCACCGAACGCTGCAATCTCCTTTGGAACCTCTCTAGCACTTCGGGTCAAAATGAAGCCTCCAGTCTAGTGTTTGAAGGTTCATCCTGATAAAGATAAGCACGCAGTGCCATATACGACATCCTTAACTCTATTTACATTCCAAAAACATTGACAAAACATGCAATTCGACATGACTATGCTAATCATCTGGTGGGTGGTTCCCATTGTTATTCTTGGAGGCCGGGCAGGTTTAGCAGGTTATCGTGCCAAAAAGAAGCGAGATGAATTAAGAAGACTTGAAGAGAGTTCCACTCCATTTACGCGTGAAATCTAATTGCTATGTTAATTAAGCAACTACTTCATCTGATTCGTACATTGGCATGAGGATATCCCTTGTTGGTGTTGTATTCATTACAACATCAAGAGTTTCATCATTCCGCAATAGGATGCAACCCAAGAACTCGTACTCGAATTTGTCAAGACGAATGTTCACACCTCTTCTAGGTACTTGAGTTAGAAGAAGAATAATTGAAAAATTCCCCCGAGGAAGTTGGTTTAGAATACCCCGTTTCATATCAGGCTCAAGTTCTCCCTCAAGTTGCTTGGTCATAATTCCCCGTTCGATGAAGTTGTATCGGATTCGCTCAAAATCGCCACTTGAACTCTTTTTGGGGCGAATAAATGAGATTGAGTATCCAAGACGTTTTAGAGAATTGTATCCGATGAGTGTTCGAAATAATGGAGGACTAAGAGATTCGAGCTCAACTTTACGAAGTTCGACAATCTCACCATTTCTTCGTACTTTCAAGTTCATCGAGATCACACTTCTATGTAGGTCCCCTCACAGTAATTACGGAATCCTTTGAAAAGCCTTTCCTGAAATTTCTCCGCGAATCACGCCTTCGCGCCAAAGAAGGTCGATTTTTTTATCAATTCCCCCTGTATATCCGCCTAGACCTGTCGAAGAAACTACTCTGTGGCATGGAATTATTGGACCAAGCCGGTTAATCCGCATAACGTTGCCAACAAATCTAGCTGCACCAGGTAATCCAGCTTTTTTAGCCACCTCACCGTATGCAAGTGTTGAACCAAATGGAATCTGCATAACTACTTTGAGAACTGCAATCTGTTTTTCGGTAAACCCTGAGAAGTCTAAGGGAATGTCTTGTATCGCAGAGTCTAGTTTTCCATCATGAACATCTAAAACTGCTACAAGGACCTGTTTCTTTGATTCGTCATCAACTATGGGAAGTTTATGACCATCAACCGACTTGATAGCTTCTGATTTTGATTTCACAGGAAGTGATGATGTGTAGAGTCCTCTTGAGGAAAACACTCCTGCTATGTATTTTCCATCTTTCTTCAAAATCGCTAGCGTCTTTTCACTCATTCATGTTCCTCTTCACAATAGATTCTTACTGCCCTTCTTCACAACAAAAGCTAGTATTGAACTCAACTCAGGATCACTTTTCTTCGTGCCTAGGGGAGCCCAACCACCATCGTTATTCTGAGTCTTCACAATCAGCTCTATTCCATTACGGATAACTTCCTTTTCCAAAACTGTATTCGGAGAACCAACAGCTGTAAGGTCCGCCATATCAAAAGTAGACTCATTCTTAATAGAATCCTTTAGGTGTTGAAATAGTGCAGCTCTTCCATCCCTGTACACTTTATTATCAGAGTTGACCCCTGCAGCTTTAAGTCCACTAAGGATATTGCCAGTTGCTAAGGGATCTGAAGTTCCTTGATTCTTGTAATCAGGCCAATTACCATCTTCATATTGATTATAAAGCAAGAAGTCTCGAGCTCGTAGGAT
>JAEOUL010000075.1 GCA_016839345.1 Candidatus Thorarchaeota archaeon
ATCCATATCAGACCCACTCTGAGAGGTTTCGCATTCTGTCCTGACTTCTGAAATCCGGCGAGCATTCCCATCAATCCATTGCAGTTAGGAAGAAGTCCTATTGTGAATAGCCCTCGTTGAATTTGGTTTGCTACGATGTCTGCCAGATGGCGGGAAGCGAGTCCTAACCTATTCCATGCACCATATTGATTTGTTTCTTCAGCACTGAGCTCAGCAGTTTTCGATTCTACAATATTGCACCCATTGGTTTCAAGAACTCTCTCAAGCCCACTTTTTTCGATTGTATCAGGTCCTGAATTTAGCCATTCTAGGGTGATATCCCCGCTCTGAGTCAACTTGGAAATTCCAACTGGAATTGGTTTCTTGGACAACGAATCCCACCTCGAACTCTGTGTATTTCGACACTCCTTTAGCTTTTAGAGTTTCATCAATCACGCATGTCCTAGGTGATTACTTTGAGCAGATTCAGATTTGATTTACAGTAGCCTATCTTTTACTGTCTAACCACCATGCAACCGAGGTGAGTACTATATACATGAGTTCTGATATCATGACAACCATTAGAACATCAGGATATGTCATAAATGGCGTTAGCACCGTAATGAGAGCAAGCAAGATAATGAACGCATAAATTCCATACTTGCCCACGAGTCCTACTCCTGAAGATGTTGAACGAAGATATATCCAGCAACCAACAAGAAGAGTTGCTAGTTCTATTGCGATGCTGCCAATGAGGCTGTTCCACAGCCCAAGTCCCACCTTTATGTCAAATCCAGGGATCAGTAGCAGATCAGGAGTGTGGACAATGAAGTCCAAGACAAAGTGTGAAAAGACAGCCATACTCAAGACTAACGCAGCTTTCTGTCTATAAGAAGTGTCACCAAGACTCTTCAGAGGGATGAAACGAACCACAAGATATGTGGCAACGGACCATGCAAGTGCTCCAAGAAGACTATGGGTAATTGGAAAATCATAGAGGTCGAATGGACTGGCCTCAGTAAAACCTGGTATAATACGAAGATGCTCAATCCCAAGTGGTACAAGAATAAAGAACGCGATATCTACCAGTTGGGTAGCGATGAATAGAAGACCGAGCGATGTTTTAGGAGTGTATTTCTTCAGGGCGAAAGCCACACCGTAATGTCCAATGAACATGAAACTCACATTACAGGCTTATCCATATAATATGTTGGCAATATAGAATCAGAACTTTGAACTTTTCTGTTCATAGGAGAGCGCGGCTTGAGTTTTGCTAGCGGGCGAGTCTTGAAAGCGCCCTGCTTATAGTTCCTTGGTATTAGGCCCTGATTTGAGGTTTGAGTATTAGCAGCAAGACTCCGATTACTAAAATGATTGGGACTGGAATTGTGAAATAATAAGAATAGACTCCTGGGGGAAATAGCATGTAATAGACCGCTACCAACATGAATGGAAGTTCTGCTAGAATTCCAATAAAGAATGTCTTCTTGAGATTGATAGCTTTTCTAAAAGAAGATGTCACATACAAAAGAAAGAAGAATCTTGGTAGATGAAGAATAAATCCAAAACTAGTGGGAGGAATAAGTCTAAAATAAAAAACCGGCCATAGGTTGCCATATTGCAGAATCCAAACAAATGATGCGACTGTGAAGTTAATATCTGTTATAGCAAAAACAGATGGTCCAAACGCCCATAGCAGAACCATCAAGATGAAGACAAAAATTCGCTTGTTATTCTGTTCATCCAATCTTGATTCAATCAATCTGCATTCCGAACCAACATTGTTGTTGGATCCTCATAAACTAATTCATTCTCGTTAAATTGGTTGACACCAGCATTTCTCTCCAAACTTTCCTTTTCTTGGGCAGACTGATTTCCATGGAAGAAAAAGCGATATAGAACGACTCTTCAAAATGCATCGTAAACCATCTCTTGGTTGCTAGAGTCTTCATCTTGATTCTTCATGAGTCAAATCAAACAGATGGTAGATGTCATTACCATCTATTGCAATTGCAGAAAACAGGCGGGGCAATAATTCGCTGGCTTATTGTCAGTGTCAATAAGCGAGTTAGAGAACTGCATGACGCAATGGTTGGTGCAGTGATGAAGTCCCATGACGTGTCCGAGTTCATGGAAGACCTCCTTAACAGTGCGCTGGAAGAAAAGGTCGTCATCATCAGGCAAGCTGTAGAAGGATTGTCGAAGTCTTGGCAGTGCTACAATTGCATTGCCACCGAATTGGGCACTTCCAAAGATGAAGTTGAGCTCAGGCACAAATAGGTCAAGGTCAACAAGACCAAGAGCATGATTGGGGTGATGAACAATATCACCAAGTACCCGTAGGAAGGGTCGTGCTCTGTATTGCTGGCGGCTCTCAATATATGATCCCTCGGGAATAGGAAGGTTCTCTGGATGAATCATGACCTCTCCAAAAAGACCTGTGAACTGCTCTCGATTCGCCTTTAATAGCCTAAGAACCAACTCTCGAGGTATACCCTCAAAACCATAGAAACACAACGAACCAGTTCTCAATACGCTACAGTCTTCCATTTTCTCTATCACAGACATCTCCCACAGAGTGGAGCTAGCCTAAAAAACCAATTCCTTATTTGAAAATTTAACGTATAATAATTGGACTCAGTAGAGTCCCCACAAAGTAGATGGTCAGGTTCAGAATGGAAGTAACAAAGAGAGATGGTTCGACCGAGGTGTTCATGCCTGAGAAGGTTGTAGTCAGCGCAGTTAAGGCTGGTGCTCCCTACGAAACAGCGCGTGATATAGCCAGCTCACTCTCCAAGAGATCTGAAAGTACAATGAAGAGCACGGAGATTCGTGAGTATGTACTTTCTGAACTCCGCACGAGAAATGCAGCTAAAGCGGCTGATTCATGGGAATCCTATGATCGAACGCACAAGGAAAAATAGTAGATTCGAAATGCAGTTTGACCTTGATAACTTTGACTAGAGAAGTGATAGCTTATTTCCA
>JAEOUL010000220.1 GCA_016839345.1 Candidatus Thorarchaeota archaeon
CACGTTGCATCGTGCAAGAGTGTTTGCTCTCCATATTCCATCAGGATAGCCTGCAGGTTTGTAGTACATGTGAGTTGCATAGCTGTGTTTTGCCACATGCTCACCATAGTATTTTGTGTAGTCCTTAGGTTCAAAGTCAGCTACAATCTCACCGTCTGGTTCCTGCACTCGGACCGTTCCATCATAGATGTCAAGTGTACCTTCATTAGAGAGACCGATATAGTACGTTGGAACAACTGCTACTTTCGTAATGACATCAAGATAGTCTGTGACAACCTTCTTGGCCAGATCGACTGTATTTAGAGTCAGTTGTTGAATCTCTTCGAGTCGACCGATGTAGAAGTCCCGATCTTCCTCTTTGAAGGATGTCAGCATTCCACCTGGAATCCCAGTGGTTGGATGGACGGCTTTAGCTCCGATTGTCTTGATTAATTCTTGACCAAACTCCATCATCTTGATGGCCTGAACAGCAACATCCGGCAGGTCTCTCAAGACAGCAGCGACGTTCCTGTCAGCTGGATTGGCGAAGGGGCCATAAACAAAGTCTGGTGCTGCAAGGGCGTAGAAGTGAATAACGTGTGATGAGAACTGCTTTGCCTCAATCATCAAACGCCTCAACTTTATAGCTGCTGGAGGAGGAGTAATGTCCCACGCAGCCTCGACAGCCTTCACTGATGCCAGATGGTGAGGGATAGGACAGATTCCACAGATTCGAGGTGCAATCCTTGGAGCTTCCTCCATTGGTCGACCCTCTAGAAACTTCTCAAAGAATCTAGTGGAGTTCACATTAAACTGAACATCCTTCACCTTGCCCTCTTTACTGAGTTTCAGTGTTAAACTACCGTGTCCTTCCAATCGGGTCACTGGATCAATCCTTATTGTCTTGTCGCCAGTCATTTGTTTTTGGCCTCCTCGCGTTTAATTCTAATATTCCCCAAGTGGCTTGTTGGATAATCAAATCGATAGAACGTACCCAATGGGTCTTTGACTTGTTCTTTGATGTCCTCAGGCTCGATAGGAGCATATGTACCAAGCATACTCATTGAATTAGCACCATGATCCTGCATGATTGGCGGAGGTGGTCCAAAACAACCCCTGCAGGTGGCACCTTTATTCACGCATTGTCCTTCGCAAAGCCCCCAGGTTGATGACCCAACACAGATGTATCCTTGTTCGAGTAAGCATCTGTCAGGATCTGCAATTCCTTCATAGGGACGAAGTATTTTTTCTATAGGGGTTTCTTTCTTCTCACGGTTACAGTAATGACATACTGTGTGCGGAGGTAGTTCGATTGGTTCGCCAGCTAGTAGTTTGCTAACAGCCGTAAGAATAAGACTTGATGTTGGTGGACACCCGGGTAGGAAAATATCAAAATCCACAAAGCTGTTATTGGGCTTGACAACAGGAGCTATCCCAGGTATGTTCTCACTTGGTACGACACCATCTGTCACAGTGGCATTATTTCTAAACTTAACATCATAGCACTCCTCAATGTCCGAGAAATTAGCAAGCCCAGGAATACCACCAAAACATGAGCATGAACCGAAGGCAATCAGGACTTGACATTTATCCCTCAAGAGTTTCAGAAGATGAATATCTTCCTCGGTTCTAGCCATCCCCTCGTAGAGACCTACGACTATAGACTTGTCTTCATAGCTCTCAAGGTGATGGAGTTTGAAGTCAGCTACTGCTTGCCAGTATTTGATCTCGAGAGCAGGTAATACAGTCGCTAGATTGAGATGGATGTCAACCAAACTCTGGAAGCATCCCCAACAGGAACTACCTTGTCCCATAGCAATTGAAACAGGATCCGCCATTATTAGACCTCCTTCAAAGCGAAGACAAGCTCGTGGTCTTCTTCACCGGATACCTCAACCTCACCCCAACGGAGCATGCCCATGAGGTTCCACATCACTATTTGTCTTTCTAAGTGAGTTGTTTCAGAAAGAAGAGATACCTTCATTGGACCTTTCTTGAGTTCGTTTGCAAGAGCTTTGCGTTGCTGTCGAGTTTCTATATGCTTCTGATTGAAGAATTTGCCAAACAGTGTTTTCATTTCCACTCACTCCTTATTGGACCAAGTTCTCTCACCTGCTCAATGAGCGTTTTCACACCATCAGCAAAGATCTGTGCTTCAGATGCACTCGCCCATTGAAGACGAATCCTCTTCGGGTTCACTCCTGCTTGTTCAAGAGCTGTTTCCATTAGAGCCCATCTTGCACGAGCTTTTAGATTCCCACTTGTATAATGACAGTCTCCTGGATGACATCCTGATACAAGCACTCCATCAGCACCCATATCAAGAGCTGCCAAAATGAACTCCGGGCTGATACGTCCAGTGCAGTTCACTCTGAGGATCCTAGCATTCGTCGGATATTGAATCCTGCTTGTACCTGCTAGGTCAGCTCCTGCATATGAGCACCAATTACAGCAGTAAGCCATAATCTTTGGTTCCCATTCTTCATCCGTTTTTGTTTTTGTTTCAGCAATCATACTGAACCACCTCCTTCAGCTTCTGGTGTTGGACAAAGGAAAGCCTCCACCATAGCAATAATCTGATCATCAGTTGAATGATACATTGCAATCGCGCTACTTGGACATCCACCTGCACATGTACCACAGCCGTGACATTTTGCCTCGGTGACGAGTGCTATTGGTAGGTCTTGTGTCTCATCCATTGCGATTGCACCATATGGACAGGCTGAGACACATGTATGGCATGACGAGCAAAGCTCCGGGTACACATGAGCCACTGTGGATTCTATTTCCACTTCTCCTCGTGCCATGAGACCTACAGCTTTAGCAGCTGCGCCACTTGCATCAATGGCTGCTTCTGAAGCATTCTTCGCAGCCTGAGCTGTACCAGCAATCATGACACCAGCAGTGTGTGTAGTCAATGGTGCTAATTTGATATGTTCAGGGTTGAAGAAACCATCACCACTTCGTGTCAACCCAAACATCTTCGCAGTTTCATCCATATCCTCTGGAGGAATCATTGCTGACGCTAGAACAAGCATATCTGGTTGGAATGTGAGCTCATCGTCAGCAAGGACATCAAACCATTTCACATTGATTTTTCCATTCTCAACGGCAACCTCTGGTTTTCTATCTCTTGGGAATTTACTGTAAATCACATGTTTTAATCGAGCCAATCTATGAAACTCTTCATGCCCTTTCCCGTAGGTTCTAATGTCTTGATACAAGACCAGCGCCTCATCGACACGTGTTCTCAAATCTGCTGCTGCTTTCGCAGTGGCTGAGCAACAGTGTCTTGAGCAATGCTCATGACCTTTAACTCCAGGTTCTCTTGAACCTACGCAACCTATGAAAACTAATTTCTTGACTGGTTTCCCATCACTTGGTTTTACCAATCCAGGATCTGGTGGAAGCTCCTGTAATTCCGCAAGAGTGAGAATATCTGGAGACTCACCATATCCGTAGTAACCTTTTGGTTTAAAAGGTATGAATCCTGAAGCTACAATGACAGTACCAATATCGACATTCACTTCTTTCTCTGTCTTAAGATTCTTGATGGTAACATTGAAGTTACCAATGTAACCGTCAAATCGGGAAACCTTGCTGTTCAGGAATATTTTGATACGACTGTTCTTCTTCACTTCTTTAATCAATGGTTTGATG
>JAEOUL010000221.1 GCA_016839345.1 Candidatus Thorarchaeota archaeon
ATGGCACTCACCACTTGTTACAAGGCAATTCGATGAATTTTGAAGATATCATTGAAAATCATTTCAACGATTGCAAACCACAGTTTGATTTCGTCATAACATCGCCGCCATATTGGAATATGCTTCGGAAGTCTAGAGGAGGAAATGATTCAGTTCACAAGGAACGTGCGGAAAAAGGTTTCAAGCAGCATTATGGTGATTCGATAGATGATCTTGGAAATATCAATGTCTATGAAGAGTATATTGAGGTAATAGGCAAACTATTCGGACAATTACGTCCATTGCTTTCAGATAAAGCATACATTGTAGTTGTAGTCCAAAATATGAGAGATGTAGATGGCACTTTGAAACCTATCGCCTGGGACTTAGCCAGAAGGCTGTCTGAGGACTATGATCTTCGCCAAGAAATGATATGGTGCCAGGACAACAAGAAACTCGGATGTTGGGGATACCCTACAACCTATGTTTCAAATGTTCATCATCACTATTGTCTAATACTGCAGAAGACCCAGCTAACTGACTAATGATACAGTCCAACTACTAGAAGCATTTTCTATGTTCATTCAGTAGATTACTTCCACTTCATTGGATTCATAAGTGTCTATCGACGACCCAATCGTTATGTCCGAAATCCTCCGGGAACTAGTGATTCAAGATCAAGAACAGGTCGATATTCTATGTGAAACCATCTGGGAAGGCAACGACTATGTGCCAGCTATCTTTCCAAGATGGATATCAACTTCAGATTCTCACACTCTGGGTCTGTTCATTGTTGATGAATTAGTCGCCTTTGGAAATGTCGAAAGGACCGAAGGTTCCAATATCGCATGGATTCAAGGTCTCAGAGTTAAGGATACTCACAGAGGCAGAGGGTATGCAACAAAAATCACTGTTGAACTGACCAACCTTGCCCTTGAAAAAGGGATCACAACACTGTGGTATGCAACAAGCTCGAGAAACGAAGCTTCAATCAATGTCGCTTTGAAAGCAGGATTTCATGAGGAAACCAACACGGGCTATTTTCGACTATACAAACCGTTCCCTCCACATGCGAAGCCAAGCCAGAGTATTGTTCCAATACAAGTCAATCCTGAGAGATTATTTGAGCTACTTACGATAAATCCAGATCTTGTCGAGAGTGATAAAATGCCGTTGGCTTGGCACTTTGATTATAGGACAATCGATGGATTAACACGTCTTCTTAGTGAAGCCACTAACAAAGTAGTCATTGATGAGGTGGGCATTCCTCAGGCAGTCTATTGCATGATAGAAAGGCAGCGGAAGGAAGAAAAAACTGCAGCTTATACTGTCTTCGCATCAGATCGTGCAATTTTCGTAGACATAATGTCAAGAATGATAGACGAAGCGCAGACTGCAGGTGCCAATAGGGCTGTATTCTTCCTGGGTCCAAGAACAACTGAATGGGCTCGAGATCTCGGTTATGTCACAGAGGAATTTATCGGTAGACGGTTCCTTCTCTTTGAAAAGAAACTGTAGGAAAAAGAAGAGAGAGGCTGGATAGACCAGCCAAAATTTACCTATTCTGCTCAAACTGAGATTTTACATTGGGCATCATGAAGTAGATAACACATATCAAGCTCAATGCAACACCACCCCAATTGTATCCTGTCGCATAAAGGAAAATTGCGATGATATTGAATATCAATCCCATCATCCAAGCTGAATAGTCTCCTTTTATGATCTGAGTGTAAAGACAGAACCCGACTATTGCGAGAACTACACCCAGGAGTGCAAGTTCTTCCTCCCACATGTAGTACTCGAAACCACCGACTATGAGGCCAGTGATGGAGGCAAGAAGGAGCAGATATCCTGCATTTCTAATTTCTGGGGACGAGGTTCCTCTCGAAGGACCTGCCTCAGACATTGGTATTTCAGTCATGGTTATCACCAAAGATTCTAAGGAGATGAACCATTCCATTAATTACTCTTTCGAGAACTCCTCAAAATCAGGGTCATCCTCATACTCGAAGAGCACAGACCACTTTGGTGCATACTGAATTGGTTGGAGGTCTCTTGCCTCCAGTTCAAGTGCCTCGACCTCAGCCACTATCTTTCGGAGTGTGTAAGACTTGACACCTTCCCAGCGAAGATAGTCATTCAGGTCTGATGAAAACTCTCCCTGGTATCTCCCGCAGTTCCCAGAACAAAACACCTTGACTTCTTCACGGACCTCTAGCACTCCATCACACCACTTGCATACGGCTTCCATTCCATGGATATGGAGTCGACCATCAATCAGTTGAACGAAGGAAACGGTTTCGTCAAAGTTGCAGACTCCCCAATCCTCGTTTCGGTCAGTTGTCTTCTTCCAAAGCTTTCTCTCTGGTTTCATCTTCGGTTTTAGTGGGTCAGTTTCGATAGGCTCGGGAGTTTCTTCCTCAACCTCAGTGAAATCTGACAGTTTCGTCTGGGAGCTCCGTGTCATGTTAGTCTGTACCTTTGTGAGATAGATAAACTCATGTCAATTTCAACACAGATTTTTCTGACACCTTACTGTAGGTTTGGGAGTGTAGTCAGAGGATTGGATAGATTGCGTTGACTTCATTCAGTAAAACCGGCTTTATTGATCGCCTCTCTTTGGTTTTTCTGAGGGTTTAACAATCTAACTAAGTTAACCCTCAGTGACAGCCATGTTTTAGATTGGCATACATTAATCCTAGGTAGGCCATACTCGGTTTTCGAAACACAAGAATTCGGGGATTAGACACAGAAAACAAACCCTGATATACCCAAAAATCGAATATAGGAAAATTCCCAATCTATGTCAGTGAATCTAATTATGTACAATTTCTTTCGTCTTTGAAGTCTGGATTTAGGAAATCTCTCTTCGACGATGTATTATTCTACGTTGCAATTCAGAACCACATGCCTCACAAGTTATCCGTGAAGAAGGATTTGTATGCCCACAATTCAAGCATGGAAGATTACCCCGTTTTCCACCACCATCTCGATAACTGGCGGATACATTATCCTTTCCAGAAACTGGTCGAGCTCCTGAAATTCCATTTCCAAAATGCACAGTTCCTGATTCTTGATCTCGCCTATATACATCGCTAGGAGATTCTATTGTGGAGAGGTTAGGGACATGCTTGACAATTGAATGACCACAGTATGGACATTCATTCAAGCCTGAATCAACACTGGCTCCACAACCTTCACATTTGGTCATGGATTCTATAAAACAGCAATAGTATTAAAATCCAGCTTTAGTTATTTTAAAGAAAAAAGGTAGGAGCAGGGAGATGATTTCCCTGCTAGTTTTGGTTCATTATCTTTTTTCCAGCTGCTTTCGCTATATCTAGCACACGAGAGCTCTCTCGAGCTGCTGTTTTTCCATTCATCCCTGTAACAACAATTGCTTCTATGCAAGTCATTCCTAGGTAATTACAGATATCATTGAACATCCCCACCGTGTGACGGGCAAAGTGATCATTATGTCCACCCATTGGAATTGTCAGGATCACCTGTTTCCCTTGGAAGATTCTCTGATCAACACCGTACCAACGGTCGATGAAAGCCTTGAACTGAGCACTTGGACCCCACCAGTATATTGGTGTTCCAAACACCCAAACATCGCTCTTCACCATAAGTTCCAAGAGTTCTTTCATGTCATCATCCTGAACACAATTACCATTCTTCTGACAATTGTTACAGGCTCGACATGGTCCTATGTCTAATTCATATAGAATGATCTTTGCTGATGCCGCTCCAGATTCTGCAGCTCCCTCCAACACCGTGTCCACAAGGGTTTCAGTATTGCCTCCACGACGAGGACTTCCAACTATTCCGAGTATGGTTTTCGCATCTGGATCTCTCTGATCAATCCCACTCTGTTGTTTTATCGATTGCATTTTCTTACTCCTTTTTCAGCCAAACTGCTTCAAAGTCAGTCAACTCTGGACGAAGCTCAGCCAGTCCCGCAATGGCGGCACCTTCTCCCGATACCCAACTTTCAACTTGAATTGGAATATCAGTCCAACCAGCTTCCTTGCACTCTTTCGCCATTTCGACGAGTAAACGTGACCAAGCATAATTGTACCCAGGTCTTATCGCAGTGAAGCGCATGATAATTCGTTCTTCATCACCTCTTATCCGATTTCCATCTGGCTCGCGGCGAAGAGGAGCAGTACTCGCAACTACTTTTTCACCATCATAGAGAAGTACAACATGTCCAGTTTCGAACACTCTATCTGTAAAATAAGACCTCGCAGCCTCCTCACTCGCAACTTGACTTCGTAAACCTGCGTCAGCCATGAAGATCTCCACAAGATCATCGAGGTCATCATTTGTGGCTGTCTTGCTCTTCAGTGAAGCTGCTTTCTCCGAAACCTGCAGCTTGGATGTTTCGGCCACATCCATAGGTAGAATGTAGGTGTAGATACGCTCGTCTTCTACAAATCCACGCTGCTTGAAGAATTTCTCCTGCACTTCTCTGAGCCTAGATCCTGTAATTATTGTAGTTCCAATTTCCTTCGTTTCTTCTCGCTCATCTAGGTATGAGAGAAGTTCATCGAAAATCTTCAACTGAGCTTCCTCAGGACAACCGGGCATTCCCCATGGGTAACCAATGTATGTTCGACCTTCACCGGATGATGAGTCTCTCGCAGTAACATAAGCAAGAGGCTCTCCATCCTTAGTGAGAGCATATCGAGTCATCTCCGGAGCTCTTTGAAGATTGCGTTGTCGAATTATGTCTGCGCGTTCAGGAATTCCAGAAGCTTCCGAGAATATCTTAGCTTGAATATCCTCAAGACCTTGATCAGATTCCCACACTTTGTATACGATATCCAATCTATTTTGACCTCCTCTATTCTCAGCTATTTGACCTTGTATTTCATGAAAATCTCGAACTCATCAAGATTGGAATCAATTCCCGCCACACCAGTTGCTATTGCACCATCTGAAGAGAATCCAAAACCAACCCTTAGTGGGGTGTCTTTGATTCCAGAGTTCTTCATATCCTTTGCAATTTCAACAGCAAGTCTGGTCCAAGCATATCTGTATCCTGGTCTAATAGCTGTGAAGCGCATGATGTAACGTTCTTCATCCCCAATAAGGAATGATCCACGTGGTTCCATTTTGAGAACTGCACTTGCTGCGACTACCGTGTTTCCATCGAGAAGCATAATGGCATTTCCCTGTGGCAAGACGCGGTTCTCAAAGTAATTCCTGAATCCTTCTTCATCAGGAAATGCCCGTTTGAGTTGAGGATCGGATAGACAAATTTCAATTAATGCGTCCACATCATCCTTTGTTGCTATTCGACTCTTCAGTTTGGCAGGCTCACCTTCCAACTTCTTTGTAGCCAACTCTTCAACATCAAGATCCTTCATGTAACGGTAAGCACGTTCGTACTCCTCAAATCCTCTTTCTTTGAAGAATTTGATTTGATCCTTGTAGATTTTTGAGTTCAGAACGATTCCTGTATTGATTTCTTTGAGCTTCTTCTCCTCCTTGAGGTGAGTAAATAGTTCATCGAAAATCTTCAGCTTGGCTTCTTCAGGACAATCCTTCATTGACCAAGGATAGCCAATTCCACCTTCAGTAGGATTCTCATCGTTTATCCAAGAGGTGACATACGCAAGAGGTTCGCCTTCCTTAGAGAGAACATATCGGGTGGAATCTTCACCACGATTGATGTTTCGTGGCTTGATTTCTTCTGGTCTTGCAGGAAGACCAGACACTTCTGTGTAAATCTTTGCCTGAACTTCTTCCAATTTTTCATCTGGATTCCATTTCTTGTAAACTACGTTCATGCATTATTCCTCCATTAGATTTGCAAAAGCAAATTGTGTGACCGGTAATGGTTTAGGTAATAAACCTTCTTATTAAAAATGCTTGAAAAGACACACTTATATTCAACATTGGTGTGGTATAAAAACTATAGGGGGAGTTGCCTTTTCACTGTGAGTTAGGTTGATTGACTGCAAATTGAATCTTCATGCTAACACATGTTAGCTTTTACTATCTAGCATTCCATTCTAGAAAGTTCTTCATAGAAACCGATGCATGATTCATTTTTATCCAAGCACAATTAGAAGCAATGTTAGAAAGACAGTAGTCATTGGATAAATTACATTCAGACGGAACACCATAAAATGTATACCTTATTGCTTTAGAAGTTGATTCAGAAAAGAAAGCGTGGAAGGTATTGTTTCCTATGACCAACACCTTCCAAATGAGATAAACCTGACATATTTACTCAGGAGTCATGGGAAGAAGCTTTGTTGATTCAAAGGAAGTCCGAACTTCTTCAAGTTGTTTCCCAAGTTGGACATATTCCTCGTCATTTCGGAGAACTTCGGTCTTCTTCTTGTAGTCGTTTTCATCCTTGTACTTGGACAAGTAGAAGACTTCATCCTCATCATCAGCATTCACCCAAAAACCTACAATATTCACATTGTGTCTCTCGTAGATCTTCTCGAATTTCATCCTCAAATCATCCATCTCTTTGCCAGATCGAGATTTTGATCGATATAACATGTACATAACCATGATAAACACTGAAAATTAACTATTGTTAATTTGTTTATAATTGTTTCGGCATATTTTGAGAAGTTCAATACCGAATACAGTAACGACACAATCATCTCATTATCAGATTGATTACACCCTCAATTAACCTAGAAACGAGTGATGATATTGGATTGGAATTATGAATGGCCATTTCCCAGATATATTCACGCATTTCATTAGAAACACTTGTAAAATTAGTGCAAGGCGTGCTGGAAGTTGTCTTTAGTGTGATGTTAATCCTATTCAATTCATTTTGTATCCTGCCGAATATTTGGCAATCACAGACTAGTCCCACATTCAATCCTGAAAGAAGCATTCTATAACCATATGCTGTAAGCCAAAGACCCCGGAGATCAACAGAATCACCAGCAACTTGTACTTCTACCTCTCGTATCTCTCTTTGTCGATCATCAAGTACCTGGCTCATTCTTTTTG
The DNA here is from genome assembly GCA_016839345.1 of Candidatus Thorarchaeota archaeon. The sequence continues at coordinate 6,973 of JAEOUL010000221.1, forward strand.
CGAAATGGGCATGTTCTGCCATTTTATCAATATCAAAGCCGATTGTTGTTCCTCCAGTATCTATCTGCTCACATATCTTCATTTCTACATATTCTTGAATTTCCGTACGCGCTTTCGGATTTTCAACCCGCTGCAAAATGAATTCAAGATGTTCTTTGGGATTTCCATCTAGAAATCCCATCCACGACATACCTAATGATGAAAGAAGAGTTTGTAGTAAGTGGTTGTGGATCCAATATAATCCCTCACTTTGGAGTTTTGAAGCTATGTCGCGAATCACTGAGGGCTTCGCACTAGAAAAAGGAATGCCATCAATGAACTCGAGAACTTGTTTCATTCGATTTCTATATGGTGATTCATCAGGCACAGGGTCACATATTGTAAAAATGAGGTAATTTTCTCCCACCTCAATAAAAATGTCATATGATGCTTTTCTTATGATTCTGATAGGAGTCTTAGCAAAGATAATCACTGCAGAAACAAATCCTTCAATCAAGTCAGGATCCACAGTCAGCTCCTTTTTCTGTATGTGAGCGAGAAGTGTACCATCCTTGCACTTTACAACCGACACAAACCTTACCTTCTCACTATCAAAATGCAATGTAGCACGCCCACTCCTACTATGTAATTCAATAATTCATCTTGTTGACCTTTAAAATTCTCATATGAAAACAGAATATAGCTTGAATGAGTCGGAGGTGTTTCTTGCGTAGTTAGGTAATTTTATATTTTATGTTTGTCAAACATCAAACATTGATATTTGGGATGTGCAATTAAATATGAATAATGAAACATCTGACTTAGAAAAAAGGAAAGATTTGTGGTTGTATCTAATTGCAGTATTTATTCCAAGCTATGTTTGGCAAGTTTTAATCTATTTCACTGGTGGAATTGATTCACCCTTGTTTTCTTTACTAATGCTCTTCCCAGGTCTCATTGCAGCGGTATTCCTTTTCTATAAAAAAGAGGGCTTCAGTCATATTGGATGGAAAATTAAGAAATGGAATTACGTGATATTTGCAGTCTTAATATCGATTGCAATACCATTGGTTTTAGTGGCATTATTTGAGGGAATTGGGTGGGGAGTTTTTCCTGATGACTTTTTTGTCTTTAATAATGGTATGCTTGAGAGTACGCTAATAGGACTCTTGTTTGGCAGTGGGTCTCAATCAATACCCTTCTTTATTGCAAACCTTATCATCTCACACATAGTTTTTCTTGCTTTTGGCAGTATCTTAACTTTAGGAGAAGAACTTGGATGGAGGGGATATTTGCAGGAAAAACTGCTTAGGAAATTCGGAGTAAATCGTGGTTTTGTCATTTTGGGAGCGATTTGGGGATACTGGCATTTACCAATTATTCTAATGGGATATAATTTTCCAACGCAACCAGTTCTGGGAGCATTTGTATTTATGCCATTAGGAACTATTTTCATGGGAATGTTTATCGGTTGGATTTACTTGCGTACAAGAAGTATCTGGATTCCTTCATTAGCTCATGCGTCAATGAATCTATTCGTTGGTTTTGTTTTTGTTATGGAGTTCTCAGTGGATTTTCTATTTCCAGGTCTCTTGTGGATAGCTGCATGGATACCAGTAGGAATACTTTGTTTGTATAACCTTAACAAGAATAAACCAGATCTTTGGCAAGCTGTAGAGCTAGCTAAGAAAGTGGAGAAAGAAAAGTCTTCTATAGAGTCATAGGAGCATTAAGGATCATGTACACCGAAATAGAGAATGAGTGGTGATGGAACAGAAACGCAGTTCTCACCTTCTTTACGTTGACAATGCTACAGCACAGTACAATCCCTGTGGTTTATCCGATTATTCTATCTCTAGCTTTCCAAATACTAGCGATTTGGACAATGAACATATCAGGAGTTATGGTGCACTTGTATCTATTCCTCTGGACCCATTTCTTGTTCCTGCAATTCTCTACGGAGAACTTTTCCTACTAGAGTTTCAGGAAGCTCTTTTCTGATTTCCACATCCTTTGGAACTTTGTATGGAGACAGACTGGTCCGGCAAAACTCCCTAATGTCAGATAGGAGCTCATCACTTACTTTGTATCCATCTTTCAAGACAACATACGCTTTGACAACATCACTACCCATTATCTGCGGGTCTGGAAGACCTACAACAGCTGCATTTTCGATGGCTTCATGTTCAAATAAGACATCTTCTACTTCCCGAGGATAGACCTTAAAGCCGCTGACGTTGATCATGTCTTTCTTTCTGTCCATTATGTAGAAGTAACCGTCCTCATCCATCCTCCCTATGTCACCAGTCAAGAGCCATCCGTCTCGAATCTGGTCAGCAGTTGCTTCAGGTTTGTTCCAATACCCCATCATCCTCTGCGGTCCATTTATTATGATTTCACCCGTTTCTCCGATTGGCAGAATCTTTGTATGGTCCTCCACATCGACGATTCGTACTTGGGTGTCTGGAAGTGGTATGCCTATCGATCCTATTTTTCGTGTTCCGCTGACAGGGTTACTATGAGTGACTGGAGAACACTCAGTAAGTCCGTACCCCTCTATAATGACACAACCAGTTCTTTCCTCAAATTCATGCAAAACTTCTGGAGGCATAGCTGCGGCGCCAGTATTGCAAAATCTGATTGAACGAAGGTCTTTTGCATAATCCTCAAGGTCATCACGTTCCAAGAGACGCATGTACATAGTTGGCACACCTGGGAACATAGCTGGCTTTGTGTCTCTAATTATTTCGAACAATGATTTTTGATCCCTTGCGTCAGGATTCAATGCTATCCGAGAGCCATTGTATATCCAGACATTCATACAGACTGTCATTCCATAGATATGGAACAGTGGCAAATTGGTTAGGCCAGTGTCTTTCCCTCGATGCATTTGCGACGACACTAATGTATAGGTCGCGATAGCGTTCGAAACCAGGTTATAGTGGGTAAGCATGGCTCCCTTTGGAAGTCCTGATGTTCCTCCTGTATACTGAAGAACTGCAATTTGTGTCTTAGGATCGATTTCAAACTGCAGCGGGTCAGGTTTCGTCTTACTGATTAGGTTAAGAAATTGCATTGTACCAGCAATCTCAGGTGGGTCTCTTCGAGCATTTGGAATATAGTCCATTACACTGGTGATGATAATGTTCCGAAGTCTTGTTCTGTCCTTGATATTGTTGACCTTCTCAAGTTGGGCATCATGGACAATGATGGTCTCAGCCCCAGAGTCATTCAGCTGATATGCAAGTTCTGCTTCAGTCAATAAGACACTACATGCTGTGACTATACCACCAGCTTTCAAAATTCCATAGAAACTAAACAGAAATTGAGGAAAGTTGGGGATCATTATAGCGACAGTATCATCCTTCTTCACACCCAAGTTTCTCAACACAGTCGCAAGCCTATCTGCAATGTCTTTGAATTCCTTATAGGAAATCTTTCTTTTCATAAACCAGATTGCTGTATTATTGCCAAACTCTTTAGCTGTGTTGTCAAGAAACTCATATAGATTCATCTCGGGATAATCTATAGATTCAGGTACACCTTCTTCGTAAAACTTCAACCAAGGCTTAACAGCGTATGGATCTTCGACCATTGTAATTCCTCCGTTTTGGCTATTCTCTGCCTATTAAATCGAGCGCCTCTTCAGCAGCCTCTGCTACAAAATCATATTCATCATGGAGCATATCTTCTAAACTCGAAACGACAGCATTACTCGCAATCCCAATCTTTCCAAGAGCTTCTGATGATCTCCACCGAACGTCTGGTTGCTTATCACCCAATGCATCTAGCAAAGCGGGTACAGAATCAGATGCATTTGGACCTAATTTTCCAAGGCTCAAGGCTGCCTCACGACGAACGTCGCCATTACCATCAGCAAGAGCTTCCTGCAAAGCCAGGATTACAGACTCTTTAGTAAGTCCGATCTTCCCCAACGATCTCGCTGCCTCAGTTCGGATTTTGGTTTCACCTACCTTCAGGTTTTCGATAACATGCGGGATAGCAGTTTCAGCATCCTTTCCAATACCACCTAGTGCAGATAGAATCAGTATCTTCATCTTGGTGCTTGCTGTTGGATAGGAATCAATCATTGCAGAGATTGCATCCGTTCCAATGCTTCTGAGAGCATCTGCAGTCTTCCCGCGAACCTTCTCAACTTTATCTGCGAGTAGTGATGCAATTGTCTGGATTATCTTCGGATCTGAAACTTTCATCTCTCCAAGAGCCTCTACCACACCTTGTCTTACGATTGGATTCTCATGATTTATCACCGCTATAATAGCCGGGATTGCAGAATCTCCAATTTGCACAAGGGTATTGATTGACCGATGACGGACTCTCCAATCTCCATCTTCAAGGGCGTTTACAAGAGCTGGAATCGCTTCAGACGTTCGTTTCCCAATTCTATCAATAGCTCGTGCAGCTGCAGTTCTCACAGACCAGCTAGGATCTTTGAAACAATCAATTATGCTTGGAATGGCTGCATCTGCTCCAGATCCCATCATTCCGAGGGTGTTGACAACCTCAGTCCTGATTTCTTCATCCTCATTTCCTAAAGCAGCAATAAGACTAGACACTGCGACATCTGTAGCTACACCGATTTTTCCGAGGGAGATTGCCGCTTCTTTCCTTATCGAAACTTCATCATCATTCAGAAGTTCAGATAACCTGGGGATTGCATCAACTGCTGATTCTCCTATCATTCCAAGAGATTTAGTAGCCTCCCTGCAGATACTCCAATCTTCGTCTTCCAGACAGGAGATCAAGCTTGAAACGCCTTCACTGCCCATTTCTCCCAATTCACCTAGAGACAGTGCAGCATTGAATCGTACTGTGCGAATTTCGCTACTAAGGTAACCAATAAGTTCTGTTATAACTGCTGGATCCTTTTCGCATCTAGCGACAACTAGTTCGACTTTAGCATCTCGTAACAGTTGTTCAAGAGTAGCTGAGATTTTGATTCCTCCTATATTCCTAAGTACACTTTCTTTATTCGAGGTTCTCTTTCGAGCTCCTCTCTTGACCCACTCATCTCAATCTTTCCCTCTTCAAGCACATGGATGGTATCAGCAACTTCCATGGCTAGCACTGCATCTTGTTCAACCAGAAGAGTTGTTGTACCTTCTTGCTTAATTTGGTCAATGGCATCGAAGATTTTTGTCTTAATCTTTGGTGCAAGTCCTAAGGAAGGTTCATCGAGAAGTAACAACTTTGGATTAGACATCAGTGATCTAGCTATTGCCAGCATTTGCTGTTCTCCCCCACTCAAAGTTCCTGAACGTTGTGTTCTTCGCTCATCCAGTCGTGGAAAAATATCAAACACAAAATCTAGAAGGTCTTCGTATTTTGATTTATCCTCTAGAGTATAAGCTCCAAGCTCAATATTCTCCATGACCGACATATCATAGAATAGCCGACGACGCTCGGGGCAATGTGCAATACCTCTCCTCGCGACCTCATGAGCTTCCAACTCATCAATCCTTTCGCCCAAGAATGTGATTCTACCTCTATCTATCTCCTCCAATGCTGAAATACATCTGAGTAGTGTTGATTTTCCAGCACCGTTTGGGCCTATGACTGCATCGAGAGACCCAGCTTCTACTGAGAGATTCACTTCTTCCAAAGCTTTTGCCTTTTCATAATAATGGTACACTTTTCTTAATTCAAGCAAATCCTTCACCTCGACCGAGATATGCCTCTAGCACTATTTTGTTATTAGCTACTTCCTGAGGAGACCCCTCAGCAATTAGTCTCCCTTGATGCATTGCAATTACTCTCGGGACTAGGGTCATCAACTCACGTAAGACATGTCCTGTCACAAATATTGTAACACCCTCATCATTCAATCGTTTGATCAATTTATTAATTCCTTCCTTCTCCTCGTGAACCAATCCACTGAAGGGTTCATCAAGAAGGAGCATCTCCGGATTTGTACCTAAAGCCTTGCCAATCTCAAGCTTCCTCAGATCTCCGTGGGGCAAAATAACTGGTGGTAATCTTGCTTTATCTATAAGCCCAACTGAAGAGAGTATCGAGCTTGCTGCTTCATCTATACCAGTTTTTCCAAACGCTTCTCTTCCACGAGGTGATAGGCAAGCAACTGATACATTGTCAAGAAGGCTTAGATAATGAAATGACTTCACTAATTGAAAGGTCCGAGCCATCCCTTGATTGACAATCTGGTACGGTTTCTTCCTAGTTATATTTACTCCATCGAAAAAGACAGAACCTGAGTTGGGTTTCTCGAAACCTGATATTAGGTGAAAGAGTGTGGTCTTGCCAGCACCGTTTGGTCCAATCAGCCCTAACATCTCTCCTCGCTCCACCTCGAAATTGACATCATTTACAGCAGTCAGTCCACCGAATTTCTTCGTCAGGTTTTTGACTTCCAGTATTAGACCCATTTTACCTCCTCCGTATCAAATCCCACAAATCCTGTACTCTATCAAGGAATGGATTCATTACGCCTTCATCAGCAAACCGAATGATGAGAATCAGAAGAGCGGCAAAGATCAATACAGCTGCGCCGGCGAGAGGTCTCAATAGTTCACTCAGTACCGTGAATAGAAATGCTCCAATCACTGACCCATAGATTGTCACCATTCCTCCAATAGCAGCCATTATGATAGCATAGAAGGAATAGAGTGTTTGAAAGACAGCAGGATTTACTGCTCTTGTG
>JAEOUL010000024.1 GCA_016839345.1 Candidatus Thorarchaeota archaeon
ACCAACTTCTTACGATTGGAGGATGTTTCGTGTCTGATCCTACTCATTCAATGTTTGTGAAAGACATCATGGCTGTGAACGTTGTTACAATGCCACCTGATGCAACTGTGCTAGAGGTTTCGAAATCCATGGCTGAAATGGATATCGGATCAATAATTATCATCGATAAGGATAGACCCGTAGGAATTATCACCGAATCGGACATTGTTCGTCGTGTCATTGCCGAAGAGAAAGATGCAAAGACAACAACTGCGGCAGACATAATGAGTTCTCCAATTATTCATGTAGAACCTGGAACAGGACTCACAGATGCAATGAGAGTAATGGCGAAGAGTAACATTAGACGAGTTGCAGTGTTGAAGAATAACTCACTTGCTGGGATTATCACATCAAGGGACATTCTTCGTTGGTCACCAGAACTTATCGATATTTTAGCTGAATCGTTACGCCTTAGGAACGAGGAGGCCTCACGAGATAGAACAGATGACGAGGATGATGAACTCATTGCATACGGCGGAGAATGTTCTAGCTGTGGTGAATATTCGACAGACTTGGTTCTTGAAGATGATGAGTATCTTTGTGAATCCTGTCGTGAGAATTGGGAAGATGCTGATTGAACACCCCTGATATTTCGGGGTTCGTATACAAATTAGGAGGATGAAAAGATGCAAGTTAGCCAAATAATGATTGAAGCAACCACTATAGATAAAGATCAAAGACTCTCCTATGCCCTTGAACAATTGAATAAGAAAGGGTTGGAACGACTAGTTGTTGTTCAGGATGGAATGGTCTCAGGAATTATAACATATGCAGATATTGCAGATAGATTGGGTGTAAGTAAAGTTGTAGCCTTGTCGATTAAGAGGTTACATGTGTCAAGTGCAATGACTGATACTGTCATTACCGTAGGACCAGATGACGACGTCACAGATGTTGCCCAATTGATGATTGATAGAGGTATGAGTGGGTGCCCTGTTGTTGATAGTGAAGACAAACTAGTAGGAGTAATCACTAAAGTTCAGATTTCTAAATTAGTTGAGAAGTTTGATAAAGTCAAGGTCTCAGAGCTTATGACCAAAGATGATATTCTTCAAGTAAATCCCGTGACTCGGTTGGTAAAAGCTAGGGGAGATATGCTTGCAGCTGGATATTCTGGGTTGCCTGTGACTGATGGTGGGCGAGTGTTAGGACTGATTACTGAGAGAATGGTTGCTGATGCAATGGCTCGTTTCACAGTTGAGGTCCCAGACAAACATCGTGCAAACCAGGTAAGACAGATTCGAGTTGTGGATGCTATGATGCAACAACCACCAATGGTTGAACCTAGCGATTCAATAGCTGATGCAGTCAAGAAAATGACAGATGCTAATCTGAATACTCTTCCAGTTGTAGAGAAGGGTAACAGATTGGTTGGGATGATCAGTAACACCGACCTAACTCGTTTTGTTGCAAACAAGTTTAAGGTGTAGAATACATCTGTATAGTATTGGTCATTAGCTTGAACTGACCATATTGATGTGGGAATCATATGGTAGCAGATTTGGTCCTGAAAGATGGCATTGTCATTGTAAATGATAGAGAAACCATTCAGTCCATAGCAATAGAAAATGGAAAGATAGAGGGAATATACAAACAGGGAAACGTTCCTACTGGAAAGAAGACCATCGATTGCAGAGGGTATTACATCTTACCTGGATTAATCGATATGCACGTTCATCTTCGAGACCTTGAGCAATCTGAGAAAGAGGATTATGAAACAGGCACAATGGCAGCTGCGGCAGGTGGAGTTACAACTGTTGTGGATATGCCAAATTCAAAACCCCCCGTATTGACGCGAAAAGTGTTAGATCAAAAGATTGCTAGTGCTGCGGAGAAACGTTATGTGAATGTAGGATTCTATGCAGGAGTTGGGAAGTTATTTGATACTTCTATGGTTCCGGATATACTAGGTCTCAAAGTGTATCCTCACTCACCTCTGCTCTATGGGATTAAGTATGATGAGAAGAGAATCAAGTACTGCTTTCAAATTGCAAACAAACACAATCTCCCACTTCTTTTCCATCCAGACTCATCTTCAAAAGAAGACATTCCGAAAACAAGAGAAGAATTCTTCCTACTTCATAGTTGTGAGAGTGAAGTCAACTCACTTCAAGCATTTCTGGATGCGAAAGAAGAGTATGAAGCGAGACTCCATGTGTGTCATGTTAGCTGTGCAGCAACGACCAGATTGATTCTAGAACATAGAGCTGAACAAACTCTGACTGCAGAAGCAACCCCACATCATATGTTTTTGTCTGGAGATAACTTCCCCAATGATGATGGTACCGCTAAGATGTTACCACCACTGCGATCTCCGTACGATAATGAGATGCTTACTCAAGCCCTTTGTATGAAATGTGCCATAGATTGTGTGGCTTCAGATCATGCACCACATCTCACTGCTGAGAAAACTGCGCCATTCCTAGATGCAGCTTCAGGAATCCCAGGTCTTGAAACTACATTACCACTAATGCTTACTGAAGTATTCGAAGGAAGAATTAGTTGGATCGACTACCTTAGATGTTGTTGTTCTGGACCTGCTTCAATACTGGGAATTCCAAACAAAGGAATACTAGCAGAGGGATTTGATGCGGATATTGTAATTGTCCAAAGACGAGAATGGATGATTTCTGGAGAAGACTTCTATTCCAAAGCAAAGATTACGCCTTTTGAAGGAAGACGAGTATTGGCTAAACCCATCACGACCATTGTTGATGGGCAAATTGTATATCATGAAGGAAAGTTCATGGTGGGACCAGGAATTGTAGGTACAGTACCGGTACGAAAGGTGTAATTACTCAAAACAAATAACGTGAAACCTGTTCAAATCCATGTGAGTTGATACAAATGTCCAATGCATATTCCGACAATGATGGTAATTTCTTGGTAAAGTTAGCAAGAAAGACTGTAGATGAATATGTCACGAAAAAGAAAAAAGCTGAACCACCCCTGGATACACCTGAACATCTCAAAGAGAAATCTGGGGTGTTTGTTACATTGAATTCTACTATTGGAAATAGAGTGTCACTACGTGGATGTATAGGACGACCGTATCCATCTCATCCCTTAGTTCAAGCTGTTATCGATTCTTCAATCGATCCAGCGGTAAATGATCCTCGTTTTCCTCCAGTATCTCCAAAAGATCTTGATACAATTATTGTTGACCTAAGTGTCCTAACTCCCCCGAAAAAGATTGAATATTCGAAGCCTGAAGAATTACTAAATCTTGTGAAGGTCGGACGTGATGGGCTGATTGCCATTCGTGGAATGTGGAGAGGACTCCTGTTACCACAAGTGCCTATTGATTGGAACTGGAATACTCTTGAATTCCTAGAACATACCTGTAACAAGGCAGGACTTCCTATGGGTGCTTGGAAAGACCCGGAGACAGAGTTCATGTCCTTTCAAGCTGAAATATTTGGTGAGGAAACACCACGAGGTAAAATTGTAAGAAACCCCAGTCACCCAAAGTGTTAGTTGAGGTGTTAACATGAATACACTCCCACCTGAGATAATTGAAACACTGAAAAGATTCCTTGAGGAAGATGTAAGGTCTGGAGACCTTACAACAAACGTAACGATTCCTGAAGATAAAACGGCTTTAGCCACAATCTATGCAAGAGAGAAAGCTATTCTTGCGGGTATCAAAGAGACTGAGGCTATCGCATATTTGACTGGATTGACATACGAGGTCCTAGCATTTGAAGGAAATTGGGTAGATCCAGGAACACCAGTAATGCGTCTACGCGGAAGGGCAAGGACTCTACTTACCGTTGAGCGATTAGTTTTGAATATTATCCAACGTATGAGTGGAATTGCTACCAAGACCTATCGAATGGTCAGTGCCGCACACGAAGTGAATCCAAAGGTCAGAGTGGCATGTACACGAAAGACCACACCGGGATTCAGGTTCTTTGAGAAGCGAGCTGTTGTAATCGGCGGAGGTGATCCACATCGATATGCACTTGATGACATGGTCTTAATCAAGAATAATCATATTACAGCAGCTGGAGGAGTCTATGAAGCAGTCACAGCTGCAAAAGAAGCAGTTTCATTCAGTAAGAAGATATCTTGTGAAGCACGTACACTCCAGGAGGTCGAGGACGCAATTGAAGCGGGAGCAGATATTGTTCTTCTTGATAATTTTTCGCCCAAGGATTTGGGTGGAGTTGTAGAAGTCCTCAAGAGTAAAGGAGTTCGCGAGAGAGTCATCCTCGAGGCTTCGGGAGGAATCGACGAGGAGAATGTCAAGCAGTATGCCAAAAACGGGATTGATGTGATATCATCAGGGTCGTTGACACATTCCTATGATTCTATTGATTTCAATATGCGGCTCTCATTGAACTAGTTAGATAAGAAAGAGAATGTGGTGCCCCGGCCGGGATTCGAACCCGGGTCATGAGGTCGAAAACCTCAGATGCTGGGCCGGACTACACTACCGGGGCCTGTTTGCACCGCACAATATTTTTTGGTTATTAAGATTACGCAGAGG
>JAEOUL010000222.1 GCA_016839345.1 Candidatus Thorarchaeota archaeon
CATCAAGTATTGGAGCGAGAATGAGGAATGGTCGAAACTACCATTAGCGTAATCAAAGCGGATATCGGGTCATTAGCAGGTCACGTTGTTGTACCTGACTTTCTTTTTGAGCTTGCAAGAAAGGAAATGAAAGAGGCAGTCAACAAGAAAATAATCAATGACTTCCACGTTTCCAACGCTGGCGACGATCTCGAATTAATCATGACCCACAACAAAGGAGAAGGTGCTGAGGATGTTCACAAGCTTGCTTGGGACACATTCATGAAGGGTACTGAACTTGCACGTGAGAAGAAGATTTATGCCGCTGGACAGGATATTTTGGCTGATACCTTCAGTGGTAATGTGAAGGGCATGGGTCCAGGGTCTGCTGAAATGGTGATTGAGGAGCGGAAATCCGAGCCAATCGCTGTCTTCATGGCTGATAAAACAGAGCCTGGTGCATTCAACCTCCCCTTATACAAAATCTATGCGGATCCCTTTAACACAGCTGGCTTGGTCATTGATCCAAACCTGCATGATGGTTTTAATTTCATCATTCAAGATATTATGAAGGATGTTCCATGTTTCATAAACATGAAGACTCCTGAAGAATCATATGATGTACTTGCTCTTCTAGGTAGCACAGGTCGTTATACGATAAAGAAAGTCTACCGTCATGATGGCATGATTACGGCTTCGGTAAGCACAGACAAGCTTCATGCAGTTGCTGGAAAATATGTTGGAAAGGATGATCCTGTAGCAATAATCCGGGCACACTCTGGCCTACCAGCAATGGGTGAAGTGCTTGAGGCATTCACTCTTCCACATTTAGTTTCGGGATGGATGAGAGGGTCCCATGCTGGACCTCTCCTACCAGTTTCACTCGAAGATTCAAGATGCACACGTTTCGATGGTCCCCCACGAGTAGTCGGACTTGGTTTCCAAGTTTCCAATGGGATGCTCGTTGGTCCTGTTGATCTGTTTGATGATGTGGCATTTGATCTCACACGCCAGAGAGGCATGGAGATTGCTGACTATCTAAGACGTATTGGTCCATTCCAACCCCATCGTCTAAGTGAGAACGAAATGGAGTACACGACGCTACCAAAGGTTCTGACACGCTGTGAGAATCGATTCGTTGAAGAAGAGATTGTTCCAAGGGGCAAGACAATGGACACTTCTGGTTCCGCAGAATAACATGCGAGTGGGACTTCTTAGTCCCGCTCCTTCTCAGCAACGGAAATGCACTCTATCATCTTATCAGGTCTTGACTCCTCATATCCGGTTCCTTTTGAACAAGAATCCCTCCTTCAACTGCAGGACTATTGCCTGAGATCAAGTTGGTCCACGCAATCAGGTAAGTTTCTCGGACACTCTCTAGAAAATTTTCATAGCGCGGCGAGCGAAATGCCATAATAAGAAGCCAGACGAAAAATATGAGAGCTGGCAAAACTTTGGAGCTATGGTACAAAATTAGCCATATGGGATCCAAGTTTATTGGATGAACTCCAGGATCGATTCCAGAGAGAAACTCGACAATAGGTAACATTGGTAAGCTCATCAGTAGGACTAGTATCAAAGGCACCCACCTTGACTTGTCCTCAGGTCGACCTCTGATCCATGCAAGCACGAAAAGGGGGAGTAGAAATGTATAGTGATGTTCCCAAACATCAAACATAATGAAGAAATATACTAGAGAGAACAGCCCTGAACATACCCAAACGTCACGAGAGTAAAATGTGGCTACAATTGTAATCACAAAGAAGATTCCTACAAGCAACCCTGTAATGACATTAAAATCCATACCAGGTATACCAAGTAAATAATAAAGGAACATCTTTAGTGAATGGTTTCCAACATAGGGTACGACGAATGATAATCTGGCCAAATTGAATGCGAGAAAGTATTGCAGTGACTCCAAACCTGAAGGAACTATGAAAATGGCTAACAAGAAGACGAAAACAGCTCCCAAGACAGACCGAATCCTTCCTGCCCCTGCGAGTACAGGTGCAATGAAAAAAGGTATCAATTTCGTGAGTGAACCCATGGTCCAAAAGGTTGCCATAATCCAATTCCCCTTCTTTCCTTTCACAAGTGAAGGTGTGGTCAGTGCAAAAAACATCAAGATTCCCGCCATAAGCGTAACTTGCCCTAGATAGAGTTCAATGTATATTGGGGTAAACACAAACCACATACTCACAGCCATGCGCCATTCCCAATCTTGTCGATGTAGAGCCTTGGAAACGGATCGGGTTCGAATGGCGGCTAACCAGATACATACAATCAATATTCCTACCCATATCCAATACGCAAGGAACGGGGATGCTAGATTAAAGACAGCACCAAAAGTATAGGCGAAATAGGGAAGGTAGCGATATGGGAACATATAGGGAACAGTTAGAGGGTCAGGAATAGCATAGCAATCAAGCCCATTCAAAACATTACTTCCAGCCTGATAGAAAGCGAAAAAGTCGATTCCTTGAGCTGTAATATATCTCGTATCATGGGAGAGTGGGTTTAGTATTCCTGTCCAGAGTGAAGAGATGAAAACAAAATGGATGACAATGGTAAATATCAGAAAACCCCAACTCAACCATCCTTTTACCCTATCGCCCATGAACCCCCGAGTTTTCCAGCTCTTAAGGGTTTTTCTTACTCGAAAATGATATCATTGAAGGATAGGCAAAGGAAACATTCGATTCCGTTGAATAGCTTCAGAATGGAACCTCATATCTCCATCTGGTCAAAATTGCAGAACTTAACCAGTACGTTTGATGATGTGGTAGCCAAATTTAGTTTTCACAGGTTCGTTTGTCATCGCACCAACATTCAGGTTGAATGCAGCTCTTTCGAATTCTGGCACCATCTGCCCCTTCGTGAACCATCCCAAGTCCCCGCCCTTTTTCTTTGAAGGACAGTTACTATGCCGTTGTGCAACATTCTTGAAGTCCTCTCCCTCTCTGATTTTATTTATTAGATCGAGTGCTTGACTGTGTTTATCTACCAATATATGACTTGCACGAATTTTTCCAGCTTTTCCTTTTCCCATTGATATCACCAAGATTAGCATCTGCTACTGGCTGCGCAGTCTTAAACTTGTCCAATTGATTACCTATCCGAGGTTTTATGTCAAATCATTCAGTCATCACAGGATGATGTCAATGAAAGCAATGGTATTCCATGAACATGGATTTTCAAATGTGCTGAAGTATGAAGACTTTCCAGACCCTGAACTTAAACCTAATCAAGTCTTAGTTAACGTGAAAGCAGTTGCGCTCAATCATCTAGATCTATTTGTTCGGGGAGGAATTCCTGGTCTCAACTTAGAGATGCCACACATTCTAGGCAGTGATATATCCGGTGTAGTCAAAGAAATCGGAAACAAAGCTTCTGGAACCCTTCAGCCTGGGCAAAGAGTCGTAATTGATCCTGGAAAATCCTGTGGAGTGTGTGAATACTGTATTCAAGGCGAGGAATCGCTGTGTGCGCAGTATGGAATTATCGGAGAGCACTCTCGAGGGGGTTATGCAGACCTCATAGCTGTTGATGCTCTTAATGTGATTCCAGTTCCTGAACATGTTGAATTGAGTTTTGAGCAGTCGGCAGCTGCACCACTCACCTTCATGACTGCTTGGCGAATGCTGATGTCAAAAGCAAGAGTGAAACCTGGTGATGATGTCCTGATCATTGGAATTGGTGGTGGAGTTGCTCTCGCAGCTCTCCAGATAGCTAAGGTTGCAGGTGCTCGAGTTCTTGTGACTAGTTCATCGAATGAAAAGTTGGAGAAAGCCCTTGAACTTGGTGCATCAATTGGAATCAACTACAAATCAAATCCTGATTTCCACAAGGAGGTGTGGACCCTTACCAATAAGAGAGGTGTGGACATAGTTGTTGATTCAGTAGGAGAAGTAACATGGGATAGAAGCCTCCGAAGCCTTACAAAAGGAGGAAGATTGGTGACTTGTGGTGCCACCTCAGGACCCAATGCTGTGTCAAATGTGAATCTGGTGTTTTGGAAACAGTTGGAAATTCTTGGGTCTACCATGGCAAGTCGTTCAGAATTACGTGATGTTCTCAAGCTTGTATGGAGCGGCAGACTAACACCTGTTGTCGACTCAGTTCTTCCTTTATCTCAGGCTCAGGACGCCCACGATAGGCTCGAAAAGGGGGCACAATTTGGAAAGATAGTCCTAAAACCTTGAAAGACCTAGTAATACCCCGATACGCACCTGAATCAGACACCCTTTCATTATGTCCTTTGTAATGGAATATCTTGGTGCAGAATGAGAGTCGTCACTATATGTCTACCAGAGACCTATGTTGAAGGCGTGGATAAACTGATTGGCCAGAATAAATATCCCAACCGATCAGAAGTCATCAGAATTGCTATTCGAGATCTCCTTGTTGATGAGCTCTGGGGCGAAAGGAAACAGTCCAACAGCTTGCCTCTCGTTGCACAGATTCAGAAACTAACGCCAATACAGGAGCTACCAGCTGAACCTGTTTCAAAATAGATACAACTGAGCTATCTTTTTCAATAACTGCATTGTACAAATGCAGGAGCAAGACGGGGACAAGTATTGCTCTCTCGATTAGGAGCGAACTCACATATGTCAAGATTCTTCCGACGAAAAAAGAAAGAGGACGAAAAGGCTGAACCCAAGCCCGAAGAAGAACCCATAGATGTGGTTGAAGAAGAAGCCCTACCCGAAGTAGAAGAAATACCTGAAGTAGAAGTACCTGAAGAAGAGCCCGCTACACCAGAGGTTGCAGAACCCATAGCCGAGGGTAGAGGTGATACTATACCTTACCACGATTCCATTCAGGATCGCCTCGTGTATATGCTCAACGATTCTGAAATGGCTGATGGTCTTGAAGGAACACACGCGTTCACACTTGAGTTTATGGCGATGGGTGAGCGTTTCTGGATTGGTAAAGTTCCTCTTGGTGATATTGAAACAAAGATTGGAAAAGCTGCTGATGAAGATGCTCACATTAGAATCTCAAATGATGCCGTCAGCGATCTGCTCACTGCAGCTACATTCTCAGAGTTCTCGAAGCTCTATCTCAAGTACTACAAGACTTCTGAAGCTGGAAAATTCATCAAGATTGAAGCACGTAAACCAATCATTGATTTGAATCGACGCGGATATGCTAGAGTTCCAGTGTTGAAACTTCTTATTGGAGCAGCTAGATAGTTTTTCGAAATACACTTCTAGCAATAGTTAAAACAGGTATGGCGACCCACTGAATCGTTCAGGTGGTATAAGTTTGCCCGATATTAGAACTCCCGTTGTGATTATCAACTTCAAAACATATCCACAGGCTACAGGTGAGAGAGCTGTCAATCTTGCCAAGGCTTGTGAAGCAGTGTCTTTGGAATTCAATGTGCCAATTGTGGTGGCACCTCAAATTCCTGACTTATATCGAGTTATACAGTCTGTTGACATTCCAGTTTTCTCACAGCATATGGATGCAGGAGACCCCGGACGTTTTACTGGTCATGTTCTTGGGGAAACCCTTGTCGAAACCGGGTGTAGTGGAACACTACTCAACCATTCTGAGAACAGGATGCAACTTGCAGATATTGAAGAAGCAATTACGAAAGCCCGGAAACTGAATCTGTATACTGTAGTGTGTACCAACAATCCTGCAGTGAGCGTCGCAGCGGCATCAATGAATCCCAATTCAGTTGCTGTTGAACCCCCCGAACTCATTGGCTCAGGAATCTCTGTTTCGCAAGCACAACCAGAGGTTATCACAGGCACAGTTGATCTTATTCGGAAAGTCAATGATGAGGTCGTCATACTCTGCGGCGCTGGAATCAGCAATGGGGACGATGTTTCTGCAGCAATGAAACTTGGTTCACAAGGTGTACTTTTAGCTTCAGCAGTAGCCAAATCTGATACGCCTGCTGATGTCCTCAAGAGTCTTGCTGGTCCTCTGAGAAAATAGCACATTCCGGTTGATTTTTCATAGAATGCTAAAGGCCTCAAGTAGGCGAACAATAGTGAAGGTGACTTTGGAATGTGCTCACTGCTTGCTAGAGAGAGCAATCAATCAGATTTCGCTGGCAACCGATGATCTTGATCTCCAGATGCGAGTAGTTGAAGCTATGACAAAGTTTCTTGGAGAGAACTTCAGTAAAGATGCAGTTCCTAGTCACATTGGAACTGATAGAGATCTACTTGTCCAAGAGATGACTGGCAAAGATCCATACGAAGCTCTAAAGCGCATGTCAAACAAGATGGCTCTCAGTATTCTCCCAGAGCTACAAGAGCTCGTAGCAGAACAGACTGATTCCAAGGACAGATTTCGCATAGCTGCCCTTATTGCTGCAGCTGCAAACGCAATAGAGTTTGATGTGTCAGGACGCGAATTCAGCCTAGACGAACTAAGAGAAATCCTTGGAAATGTTGAGTCTGACCTTGTCATTGATCAAGTGGACCAATTTAGGGAGCTCTGTGAAGGAGCTAATGAAATACTCTATCTGATGGATAATGCTGGAGAGATTGTCCTTGATATGATACTTATCAAAGAAATCAAGCAACAAGGACCAAGGGTAATTGCAGTCGTTAAGGGTGGTCCAGTCCTAAATGATGCCACTTTGGTTGATGCAGAGGAAGTCGCACTTGTAGAATGTGCTGATGAAGTCCGCGATACTGGAGCTCCAGCCATAGGTGTCAATCTAGAACGAGATTCGGACGAATTCAAGAAATTATTTCATTCTGCTGAACTCATTGTAGCAAAAGGAATGGGAAATTTTGAGTCTCTGACCGAATTCGAACCAGCCTGTCCAACTGTTCATATAATGCGCACTAAATGTAACCCGGTTGCTGAACAGGTTGGGGTTCCAAGAAATAAAAACGTGATATTGATACGAATGCCGCCTTAGTTGCTCTGATTTCTATGCCATGTCATCCTTGTAAGGTCTTAAAGCCCTCGCCAAATTACCAGAGTCAGTAAAATCTACTTTCAATTCAGGGAATTCTAAACTTAGAACATCCCGTAGTCTTTTCATTCCAGGCTCCTCCGTAGCAAAAGCACCTAGTTCCAGAGTATTGATGCTCTCTTCATTTGCCAGCAATCTAATCTCTGGCGAGAGTTCTCCTGTGACCAATGTTTCCAAATCTTGATTCTTTGCGTTAATAATCTCGGGCATGTCTACAATATTCCCTGCTATCACAAGCACATCTCCAACTTCATCATCGAGGTTTCCTGAGAATAAAACAGTGTCTAGATTCAGCTTTCCTGCGATATAATTTACGAAGCCTGAATGGTTTTTGACTCCTGGTGGTTTACACGCTCTTCCGATTCCTACCAGATCTCCAAAATCACCCTCAGTCATGAAATCTCCTGTTCGCTTCAAACCAAGAGTTTCAACAAGTCTATCGTTGAGACCATCCTTAGTACATAGCCAGCCACTGCCAACCACATAAGAGGAGATGTAGTTCTTTGCCAGTAATCTCACCCTCACGAGATCTAAACCTGAAAGACGGTCGATGACAAATGGAAAAAGCGGGCGATATGTGATTAAAAGATTCGCTTTGTCTTGTGTGGCCTTTGTAACAACACGTGCAGATGGATATGTTGCAATCAGAACTCTGTTGATGGTTGTGTTTGTTTGTTCAGTTTCAGTCTGAGGACCAATCTCTACTCGACTCTCAAGTCCTCGAACGGTTAGCTCTTTTGGAGATAATTCATGCAAGCGTTTTACAATATCTAGGAGAGTGGTCATGACATTACCCTGCCTAGTGTCGACTGATGATAATGACAGTCTTATTTTTTTGCATGACCTCTGAACTATCTACTCGACGTCCTCTTCATCGATGTCCTCTTCGTAGGAGTACAAATCTTCAAGAGTGATATCCTCTAACTCAGGCTCTTCTTCAATGACTTCGAGCTCTGGTTCCTTCTCTTTCTTTGGCTTCTTCTTAGGTTCAGGTTCCTCTTCAATAACCTCAAGCTCTGGTTCATCTTCAAAGATTTCAAGTTCAGGTTCTTCATCAATTAATTCGAGTTCGGGCTCCTCTTTCCTCTTCTTTGGCTTCTTCTTTTCCGCCTTCTTCTTCTTCTTTTTCCTGACTGGAGCCACCATTGCTGGAGCGACAGCTTTCCTCTTGAGACTCCTCAGTTTGGTTTTTGCTATGTGGACTTTTCTCATTCTTCTGAAGTCTAGTTGTTGGGGATTTTGAGTCCGTCTGAGTCTAGTCAATTCTCTCTTCAGAGTCTTTTCCTTGTTAACCATCGGTATTCACCGTCGCGTTCAATGCGACACTCTGTGATTGTTTTATAACTGTGTCGGGCATTATCCGTGACAACCCTTTTCTCTTTCATTGTACGTGCAAGTACTGCCTGTGATGTGATGAATATGGGCAAGAAAAAAGTTGAAAGTATACGCCTAAGACTCGAGAAGGATCTTCTTGATAGGATTGATCAGATTGCAGGTGAGCGAGGACGACAGAGATTCATACATGATGCTATCCTGGGACGACTTGATGAAGAACTACCTCCTGTTGTGTACGATTTGATTCGCGAGGTAGATGACCTCAAGGCAAGAGTGACATTTCTCGAGAGCGTAAAATCTGCTGGTGTGCGTCTAAGTGAACTAAATGATATTGCACGAAACGAACTCTGTCTTGATGAGATTGATCGTAAGTTACTTGCCTACTTTATTAGACACGAAGGAGCAACTACTCCCGAATTGGCTGAGGATGCACTTGACAAACAAGTCAACCGCAGAACAGTTCGAGATAGAATTGTCAAACTCAACAATCGTTCTACGAAGTTGTTTGGAAAACCTATTCTGGAATTTCAGAAAGGTCTAGTAAACAACAAGCGTGGAGCCTGGTGGATTACGAATATTGAACTAGTAGTTGTCTAATCAGTAGGCAAATCTTTATAGAAACCACAATCGAAAGCCCCTTGGGGCCGTAGTCTAGCATGGATAAGGCACCAGCCTCCGGAGTTGGTAATCCCCGGTTCGAATCCGGGCGGTCCCGCCACCGTTTTTCTTGAAATATTGCTCGCTCGGAGTTTAAAAGACTCCAAAATCAGTAAATTACGATAGTGAGGTAATTCACATGAGCTTTACAAAGGAAAACGGTTCATCAGCAGACCGAGTAGTGCGCAGATTCACGAAATATCTCAATGGACCGGTTGGAAAGACAGTCCTTGATAATCTGGAAGAGGGCGAAAGTTTCATTCTTCAGACTTCTGAGCACACACTTCGAGTCACAAAGACAAGAGGGCGTGCTGTGGTTGAGCTTCTTCAGATGCAGCTTGCGTAGAATTGAAGCGAATTATCCAAGAACTTAAGTGTCCCACGAAGCTAGAAAGCTTGAGGGGAATATATGGATCCATTGACGGACATAATTGTCGTTGCAGTTATGATAATATCTTTGCTTCCCAACATAGTAATTCAAGGAGAAAAAGTAAGAAGTGCAATTGAAACACTGGGTTCTCCCCAATATCTTTTCAAACCGAGAACATGGTATGAAAATTGGGCTCATCGTGTACTCGAAGGACCTAATTCAAATCTTGCATCAGCTCTCATCTTCATTATCCCTATTTTGATAGGCGTGATATGGGTTCGTTTCTGGGTCTTAGTACCTTCATGGCATTCATTTTGGTATGCAATTATCGTGTTCCAGTTTTTTTTAATCCACTTTTCTTCCATGGTCATCCGTTTAGTCATTGTTAGGCGAACTAAACGCTATGTACGAGAAGAACAACTCTGATGTTGACATGATTCCTTCCAAATAATCTGTTTTCACAACGAAGACTCTTTAAGTTGAAGAAGGTCCCCGATGAATGGGGCCGTAGTCTAGCCTGGATAAGGCACCAGCCTGCGGAGTTGGTAATCCCCGGTTCGAATCCGGGCGGTCCCGCCATTCTTTCTCAGGACACGAACCTTAAATGTGACCTGAAGGTCGACAGACACACCTAGCTATCGAGATGCCTTCAACATGCAATTTACACCGCAACGTCTAGAGAAAGTCCACAAAGCTATGCAGCGAGATGAGATTGACGTACTCATCATCACTCGAAGACAAGACATTCAATACCTAACGGGGTATCAGCATAGTGGTACAGATGGACTCATTGCATGTGTTATTTCAAAGAACCATCAACCACAACTGATTATTCCTGATTTACAAGGATCTATAACATCTCGTGAATCGATTATGGCCCGGATAAGACCTTTTGCAGAAACTCCTGTCGAGAGCTGGTCTCGAACGCATGGTGCTGCATTTTGGAATCAGATAACAGGTCTTCTTCGTGAGATAGGTCAAGCTGGCGGGATGATTGGTCTGCAACAAGATTGGTTATCTGTGCGAGAGTTTGAAAAGCTGAAACTGGCACTTCCAGATGCAGGTTTCAAGGACTTCTCACAATCACTTTGGGAACTTAGATACATCAAGGATGCAGCTGAGATTGATTCAATACTTCAGGCTATTACAATTGGTGAGATTGGGATTCGAACTGCTCTTGAAATTGTTGCGACTGGGAAATCAGAGGAAGAACTCTCTCTTGAGATAGAAGCTGCAATGAGGAAAGCTGGTGGTCAACTGCATGGAATACGTGCAGCAGTACTTTCAGGAGAAAATGCACGGCTTCCATTTGTTCAACCAGGAGCTGGTCGGATCAATAGCAATGACCTTGTAGTTTTGGACATGATAGTAAGTCATTCAGGATATTTTTGTGAAGTTGCAAGAACAATTCATCTTGGTCGTCCTTCCAAAAAACAACGAAAGTTGTTCGATTACGTTGTGAACGCTAGAAAGGTTATGGAGAAACAAATTCGTCCTAGAGCATCAGTTAAGGAAGTAGCTGAGAAGGTAATGAAGAAACTCGGAAGGAGCTTCCCATCAGACATCCTCATTCAACCATTTGGAAATTCAATTGGCCTGGATTTGTATGAACCACCTTATTTGACAGTAGATAGCCAACAATCATTGACAAATAATATGGTGTTTTCAATTCATCCTACTGCATATGTTAAA
>JAEOUL010000223.1 GCA_016839345.1 Candidatus Thorarchaeota archaeon
ACTGTTGATGTTATTGCCAATATTATATCACGGAAAGTTACAAGGAGGCTTGTCTAATGTCTGATTTTGAACACAACATCGAGGTTCGAAACCTTTCCACATGGTTTGGTAGAAAATCTGTTTTAAAAAACATCTCCTGCTATTTCAAAGACAATACTGTCACCGCGATCATGGGTCCGAGTGGCTGTGGAAAATCTACACTACTTCGAACCTTGAATCGCTTGAATGATTTAGTACCTACTTTTCGCAGAGAAGGACAAGTGTTGTTCAGGGGAGAGGACATCTATGAAGCAGATTCAAGTGTATAAGACATTCGAAAAAGAATCGGAATGGTGTTTCAGAGACCAAACCCATTTCCAATGAGCATCTATGACAATATCACGTATGGTCCTAAATTGCACGGGATAAAGGACGAAGAAGAGTTGGACAAGATAGTTGAACAATCATTGAAGAAGGCCGCACTATGGGATGAGGTTAGGGATGACTTGGAAAAACCAGCACCAAACCTCTCAGGTGGACAACAGCAACGACTCTGTATTGCTAGGGCATTATCTGTTGATCCTCCAGTTCTTCTAGCTGATGAGCCTGTATCAGCTCTTGATCCAATAAGTGCTGCAAAGATTGAGGAGTTACTTGTTGAACTGAAGAAAGAATACACAGTCATACTAGTCACCCATAATGTTCAACAGGCATTTAGAGTATCAGACCAAGCAGCATTTCTCTATCTGGGTGAATTGATTGAGTTCGATGAAACTCGAAGGATTCTTGAGGCTCCAGCTGATGATAGAACTGAAGCATTCATTACTGGTCGAATTGGGTAGGTGAGGAAAATGGCAAAACCACTAGAATTTCACCTGAAAGAAAGAAACAAGAAAATAAGTGAAATGCATGAGGTTGTCATTGACACCTTCATGAAGTCCATGAAAGCATTTGAGCTACTTGATCAATCTATGGCATCGGAAGTCAAAGAGATGTCCCAGGAAATTGAAGAACTTGCTCAGCGGATAGAAGATAATGTGTTTGAAACTATAGCACGAAGACAGCCAGTTGCAAAAGACCTCCGACAGCTCTCAACATACCTGCAGGTCACTCATCACTTATACAGGATAGGGAGATACTCTTACAAAATCGCACACATTGTGCGATTGTGTAAAGACTTGGAGCACTTCAAGGAATTAATCTCACTACCTCTGTTAGCGCGAATTGCAAGGGATACTATCAATATTGCAATGATGGGAGTTCTTCAGGGGGATTTATCTCAGATTGATGAACTGGAAAAACTAGAAGCCCAAAGTGATAAAGAAACAGGCGAAATGTTTGAAGAGATTACCGAGTACCTGCGGAAAAGAAAAGATATTACCACAATGGCCATGTTTTACGTTATTGTTGGGCGTTACTGCGAGCGTGCTGCAGATCACGCCTTTTCCATCGCTGAACGTGCAGTTTACATGGTAACAGGAGAGAGGAAGAAACTCGGACTTGCATACCAGGGTCAGTCGAGTGAATCACCTCATTGAAATCGGTATCAGGATTGATTGATGATGAATTCCAATATAGAATCAGCCGTGTCTGAAATCAAAGAACAGATTGGAACTTTGCATGGCAGGGTAACTTCAGCTCTTGCCAAGGCGATGAAAGCATTCGAAGACCTAGATTTGGAACTCGCTGATGAGGCACTTGAAGCCTCTGAAAAAGTGGAGCAATTACATCATTTGATTGAGGAAGGTGTCTTTCTTGCTGTTTCTGAACATCAGCCAAAAGAATATGCTCTAAGACAGTTGGTTGCATACCTAAACACCTCATTTGCACTTCAGAAAGTTGGGCGATACTCGAGAAAAATAGCTGAGATTGTGAATCTATGCGAAGACATGGATCACTTCAAAGAACTAGAGTCTCTGCCATACCTCGCAGATTTGGCAAAATCTGCATTAGAAATTAGTGTAAGAGCAATTTTGAATGAGGATCTTTCTGAGGTTGATGAACTAGAAAAACTAGAAGCCCAGAGCGATAATGAAACAGTAGAGATGTTTCAAGAAATTGCAGAGTACTTAAACAGACGTCGTGACATCAGCGAGTTATCGATGTACTACATCATTGTTGGTCGCTACTGTGAGAGAGCGGCTGATCAAGCTATCATTATCGCAGAAGCAGCAGCCTATATGATTACTGGAAATAGAACCAAACTTGGATTAGTCTATAAAGGAGAATCTGCAAGCTTGCTTGATTAGACTGCAACGCAAACTCTTGCATCAAACCTGCTCTATCTAGTTCTTCCTATTCCTCTTCAGCTCTTTCACTCGGATTATTTCAATCCCTGTAAACGCAACTTTTTTCCTGTTGGTAGAATTCCACTGAATTCTCCATCATGTATTCCAGATGCTGATTGGGGAGCTTTTAATTTATCTTCATCTTCAATGATTTCATGTTCTACAAACATGATTACAGGAAATAAATTTCGTAGAATCATAGCGCTGTGTTTTGATTCTCCGATTCTATATGCATGTAAGTGAAATAGTATTTTTGATTAAATCCCATACAATTCATTTTTTGGGCTTACGAATCTCTCTTACAAGCTCCGTAAATGCTTGGTTCACATTCGTATTCTGAGTGGCACTTGTGCGAATGTGTTTCAATGAACGAGCTTCCAACACTCCTTTAATCTGCTCATCAGTGATGACTGATTCTAAGTCAATCTTATTCTCAACTACAACTACTGCTACATTTCCAGCGGCAGCATAAAGTGCATTAAGCCAGTCGTCAATGTGCTGTAGAGTTTCGATTCTCGTTCTGTCAAAAACAAAAAAGGCTCCACTCGCATTTGCGCAGTATTGCTCTCTGAGCTCAGAAAAAGACTCCTGCCCTCCGAGATCCCAAATTACTAGTTTATGTTTGGAATCGTCTACAACAACTGTTTTTACATGAAGCATGGCACCAATAGTCCTTCCAATCTCAGGAGAAAAACTGTCGTAGACATATCGTTGAACAAGCGATGTCTTACCTACTTCGGAATCACCTAAGAAGACCAGCTTATGCACAAAATCTGGTTCTTCTCCAGCCATGCAACAATATCTCCTGATTAGATTTCATTTACATAGTTCGCTTTTCCCGAGATTTCTCAAGTATCTCCTCAGTCATCTTCTTAAATGCTTCTTCGACATTCATATCTTCCTTTGCACTTGTTTGGATAATCGGAACCTTGTGTTGTTTCTTCACAGAGTCTCGAACACCTTCCATGATAGCACTTTCGAGATCCACTTTGTTTTCAAGAAGAACAAGTGGTATTTTTCCAGTGACTGTGAAAAGTGCGTTCAACCATTCATCAACACGTTCAATGGTTTCAGGTCTTGTTGTATCAAAAACGAAGAAAGCTCCAGAGGCATTCATGTAATATGCACGTCTGAGTTGAGCAAAATTATCTTGGCCTGCGATATCCCAAATAACAAGTTTGACCACCGTATCTCCAATGTGGACCATCTTGATGTGAATGTCAGTGCCGATTGTAGCTAGGTAATCTCCTTCAAAACTATCATAGACATACCGACCGACTAGGCTAGTTTTTCCTACTGCCCCCTCCCCAAGAAATACTATTTTGAAGAGAAAGTCTGCATTTTCTGGCAGTGTCAGTACGCTCCGCTCAAATGCGTCTTTGAGACTGGCTATTCTCAATCATCTAATAACACTATCGCCGGCTTTAGTGAAGATTTGAGTATCGAGCTTTTCCAGCACCAAAAGCCAGAAAAGGCACACTCACACCCCGAGATTAAAGGTCGAGTGACATGGATATCGGAACCTTTGCACGCAACAATGAGCAAATTCTACACGCCATTGAGAGTGAACCAGACTTCATAGATCTTCGAATAGACTTGAATTACAGTATTGACTTTTCGGAAGCAAAGAACGATCTCAAAAAAGCAGGTATTCCCTGTACGCTCCATCTACCAAGCAATCCTGAATGGAAACCAATAGAACTGTCCCGTGGTATCGTACCATACATTGACTTAGGACGACAGATTGACGCAGAAGTGCTCACTTTTCATACAATGCTGTCTACTCTTTTCTATAATGACAATGATATCGACATCTTCCTTCAGGCAATACCCCTAGCTTATGATGCTGCCAATGAGTCTGGTGTAACCCTCGCCATTGAAACATTAGGTCTTTACTATACAGAACTAAGATTACTGTTCGATGATTTTTGTGACATGAAGTTGGCACTAGATATCGGACATGAACAGATTCTTGCTAGAAGAAATCGAGCTCTCGATCATATCACTTCATTCTTTGACAAGATTGCAATCGTAAATGTGCATGATAATCATGGTTCAGAGATGCTTGACGAGGTTCTCAAGATGAAGAGTGAAAGAGAAGTCACACAAGAAGAGATACTCGAACTCGCGATTCGCTACGATACACACTTACCAATTGGCGAGGGTGAAATTGATTTTGATGTGATTTTCAAGAATCTCAAAAGTTGTGGTTATGATGGAAGATTTTGTATGATGTCTTCAAATCCAGAAGATTTCCCTCAAGAGCGTGAGAAATTCATGGAGTTATGGCTGGCTGCTTAACCTTTTGCTAGAGACTCAACAAGTTTGAGAACCTCTTTCAATCCTTTCTTGTCATCTGCTTTTTCGTACATTGCTCTGGCCATTCTCACTGATTTCATTGCCTCATCCGTCTTTCCTTGGACAACAAAGATTCTAGCCTGATTCAACCTAGCTGCACCCATTCTGCTGTACACTTCAATCGGATACTCGAACATATCCACGTTGATTACCTTACCACAGTCAGGACACGCAATCACCAAATCAACTTCTGAATCTGGCAGTTTGGTTGGAGGTTCAGGTATTGGTGGAGAAGCAGGTGTGGTTGAAGGAGCTGGTGCTGCTGGAGCAAATCCTGTGTCAGATACAAGCTGAGTAGGTTCTTCTACAGTAATTGCTTCTAATACTGGAGCTTCTCCTTCCTCAGCATGCTGAGCTGATGTTGAGCTTTCAGCTGACATCTCAGGAGAAACAGGTACCTCTACAACTGGCTCTGGTTCAGGTTCAACATGTTGCTCGACATATGCAGATTTTGAGCCCAAGATTGATTCCTCTATCTGTTCTGTGGTGGGACCGGCAGGGGGCATCATGTGTGCCGCTTCAGGTGGCAAAGGTTCACTCCCCTCCATCATTGTTGGTGCAGGAATATCTTCACCTCCCATCATTCCAGGTCCTTCGAGAAGCTCTTTTACCTCGCTTGCACGAAGCATCCTTGTTTCAATGACCCCTGATCCATCTGCTTCATCAATACCAACGGTTTCAGCTTTAGCAAATGCTTCCATAGCTTTCTCCATCTCGCTCTTCGGTTTTGAAAGTCCACCAGCAGAACGAACACGGTCTTTTGATACTTCACTTGGTCGTACCCATTTATCTGAGGTTTCAGTCGGAGCTGGTGTTTCTGCAACAGGTGGAGCTGATGCTTCAACAGCTGGTGAGGGCTGTACAGGTTGTGTGGCTTCTGGAGGAGGAGCTGCAGCTTTCTTGACGGGTTTTAGAAGTGAAGAACCGCATCGGATACAGAATTTACGTGTGGGTTGATTGGCTTTTCCACATTTATCACAAGTTCGCAACCTACTCACCTCAGGTTATTGGTAATAACACAAGATTACTGATTAAGCTTTGTTATACCAAGTTGATAGCTTCATTCATCGTTCGTGTAAACACCACTCTGTATAAGATATGCTGAATGGATGGCTTTTTGATAACATTGCTTCATGGGCATGCCTGTTTCGATAACTGTGCAAATTGGATCTCCAAGATTGACTATTACCCCTGGAGGAGTTCTATCAACAGTGTTTGGATACTGTGAAAGATCAGGAACTTTTCCTCTTCGTCGAGAATAGACAACCATTTTAATTCCAGGGAGAAATGCTGGTCGTCTTTCCGGTAAGACACCATTTGCAGCTCTCACATGAAGTTCGGTAATAGACACATTTCCTACAAGCTCAAGCAATTCAAGCGACCCTTGTATTCTTGGGTTCACTTCCATGAGCCAGATTTCATTTGACTTGTCCACAACAAAGTCTAATCCGATAGAACCTCTAAGGTTGAGAGACGTGGAAATCTCTTCTGACGAGTTCATAATCTTCGAAACAATATCAGGGGATAGAGGACTTGGAATGTAATTTCCACAATAGGCAAAACCACAATTTCGACCCGATGTTGGCATACCAATGAGCTGGCCTTGCACAGAAATCGATAATGATCTATCTTTGGAAGAAAGAACGCTGCAACTCACATCGAGTCCACTGATATATTCCTGAACAATACGTGGTTCAAATTCCTCGTCTTCAATATCACCAAATGTATCGATGATATCATTCTGGTTTCTCGCGATTCTAATCCCACTACCTCCACCTGAATGTGTTGGTCTTACAACGCAGGGGAATTCAAATGACGCTGAATCAGATATGAGTTCGGCTGGTTTCGTGAAAATCTTACGTTCGGGAATCCTAAGGTCTGCTTTTTGTGCAAGTTTTTTCAATAATTGAAAATCACGTGCCTTCCTAATTCTTGCAGGAGTACATCCAACTATTAGACCCATTTCATGAAGAGGTTCAATCGCTTCAGAGAAATCGTCAAATCCACTACCAATTAAAGCAATGTCAAGTTCTATTTCTTTTGTCAGATACATTAGATTATCAACCAGAGTAACGGGGAGAGGCATGTCTAATGGTTGACGCTGCCTAGAGCCTGGAGTTGGGGCAAGCACTGCAATCCAATTTTCACAGGTTGCTGATAGGTCCTCGTCTCCCCAGTAATCTGAAACAAAAACAGTAGCACCTGCATTTTTCGCAGATTGGGCTATTGGTCGAGCATTGTACCCAATTACTCCTACGTTTTTTCCTTTGAGGGGAGCTTCATTTGGGACCATATCGATGTAGATGTAGGAGCCCTGATAAGGACTTTCTTCCTTCAAATCCTATATTGAGTCGTGGGAGAGAATAACACTGGATTTTGACCTATTCAATGCCTATCCAATTGCTTGGATTACAAAAAGTGATTACCTCATGGAATTCATTAGAGAAAGAATTTCCAGTGAACCTGATGATGAGATAACACAAGATTTCACCATAGCGGATTTTGCTTCAGGTGAACATGATAGAGTTCCTTCCTTCTTTACCAAAATCATACCAAAATTCTTGGAAAGTAAAACTCAGAAAAAACGCACAACCGTATACAGTATTGATATGCACGCACTTCGCCTCGATAGTCTCCTAGGGATACTTGAAGAATCAACTCTTCTGGACAGAACGCGAGTCGTTCAATCCAAACTTGAGTCGATGGATTCGGAGGCTTCCTTCCGGCCTGATATGATAGAATACTTGAATAACAAACATACAGAAATGACTTGGCTTGATAGAACAATATTGCATCAAAACCGAATACCCGAAGAATCCTTCGACATCGGCGTTCTCAATAATGATGTTGTTGGATATCTACATGAATATTATAGAGAATATGGAGATGCCGCAGCTGCTCTCAGTCAGGTGCATAAAACGGTCAAACCGGATGGTCTACTTATTGTTACAAATCCATGTTCACTCTATGTTATTGACAATGTAGCGGTTCTAGAGTCTATTGGTTTTAGGCTGGTTGAGGGATTTGCTATCGACCTCACGAATGGAACAATAGACATCTTGGACAGAAATACCCCGCCTGAATTGATGAGCACGATGAATCACTATAGTTTTCTGGTGTTTTCCAAGTCATGATTCATCAAGGATAGAATCATAGGGGAGTGTATTGTAACTATCCGACATAGTTTCTCGCAAAGCTTATACAGAGCAAAGCGCAGTAATCAATTGCCTCGGTTGCAGGGGAATTCACCATGTCCGGAAAAAAACTCACCGATAAAGAAAAGTCAGCTCTTGATGATGCTTTAAAAGGAGCATCATTATCTGATTCGGAAATCGAGAAATTTGCAGAAGGAGTTGATGAATCAGGTGAAACCATAATGCCTGTGGAAAATGGTGAAGATCTCATATCTGCAGCTGCTCTTGCACTTGACTTTGTAGAACACCTGGAAACCACAGCTCCGAGGGAGGTAACAGGAGAGGAAGATGCTGTCGCTGGATTTGATGCACTTCTTAAGAAATTAGAAACTTTGAGAGCTGACATTTCTTCCCTCCAAAGAGGAGTTGTTGGTGTTTTTGCTGCTCAACTGTTGACATTCAG
>JAEOUL010000103.1 GCA_016839345.1 Candidatus Thorarchaeota archaeon
CCAAGTTCATGAATGATTTCCTTGTTAGTAGCCCAAGAAACCACTTCTACTGTACGCAGATATCGTTCCAAGTCTTTCTTGATGAGTTGTCCCACAACGTCATTTGTCAATGCATCTGCACTGAATAACATGTGAGTGCAAATCTCATGAGATATCATTGTGGTTATCCGTAGAGGGTCAGTATGGGCATAGAATCCATCTCGTTCTGCAAGCAATGAAGTTCCCATGGTAGTCACTGCGTCTATCAGCTCAACTTGGAACAAGGGATATACGAATTCGATTCCTGTTCTCTTCTCCCACCATGCAATCCAATCAAAACCCTTGAAATATTCATTAACGAGCCTGTGTTGTACATCCTCAAGTTTTGGCCTGATTGTTTTCCATTTCTTCCTATACAGACGATCGTAGATGTCCTCAACAACATCCGAGTACGAATGTAATATTGTTGGCCAAGGTTCGACAGGGTTCCCTTCAAATCCCACATACATCTGGAAATCATCTTCAGGGATATAACGTCCAACCATGGCTGCTTTTTCTGGAAACTTGGAGATGACCGATCTCGAATCTTCAGCGCTCAGTAATTCAATGACCTGTAGTAATGACTCAAGTGAATCTTCTGCAAGATATGCTGGAATCTGATACAAAAGAGCGAACCAAGTTGAAGAACTTACACCATGTAATCTCCTAAAAGCATGAGAGAAAAGATTCTTCTGCTCCTTAGAAACCCAGGAACTACACTCATCTCGATATAAAGGATGAGCCATTTCATGAAAATTGCCAGCCTCCAGTCCTACAAGAGTGAATTGCAAAAGATTGGGAACAAGATTAGTTTCAATGACTACTGACTTGTTCATAGTTTGTTGCTTTGAGATTGAACCACATTTCTGTTTTGGTCAGTGCTCAAAATCATTACTGAGTAAGTTTATTACCGACCGAGGTCTATACTATCTTGGCTCACATAGCCAAGCCGTCCTTAGAGGTTATGCCATTTCTGTGTTTTATCGCAACCCTTTTATGGCTACAGAATTCCCCGTCCGATGCTCAGACAGAACTGCTTCCCACCCATGCATGGTCGTAAATTGCATCCACTTGACTTGTTGTAATGCACGATGATGTCATAGATGATGGGGCAAAGAGGGCTCGTGGCGCAGATAGGTAGCGCAGCAGGCTTTTAACCTGATGGCCGCGGGTTCAAATCCCGCCGAGCCCGCCATTGCATGCGGCTCGA
This sequence comes from Candidatus Thorarchaeota archaeon, assembly GCA_016839345.1. The sequence continues at coordinate 1,229 of JAEOUL010000103.1, forward strand.
AGTAGATCTGTTCGAGTAAAACAACAGACGGGGCGGCTATTGCAGGCATTCTGTGAGCTCGGATTTTCTGGGTTCCATGCGTTGGGAAGCGTGTATGCATAGCAGTAGTTCCCCCGTCCTTCACATTCGTGATGTGATTACATGGTAAAGGGCACACAAGAACGAGAAAAGTACTGGCCAGTAATAGAGTCATTCTTCGATCAGTATGGATTAGTAGGCCAACATCTTGACTCGTTTAATCGGTTTATCAGAGAAGAGCTTCAGCATGTAGTAGATAGTGTTGGCAAGCTGACGCCTAAAATTGAGGGCTATGTTGTAGAATTAGGTGATATCCACATAGATGAGCCATCTATCCGTGAGGCAGACGGCAGCGAACACAAACTCTACCCCAATGAAGCTAGAATCAGAAATCTCACATATGCAAGCAAGATACACCTTGACATGACGCCAGTCCGAAAGGAAGGGTCAGTGTCTACAAGACTTGAAACCATGCGGATATACATTGGTGATTTACCCATCATGCTCAGAAGTGAGAAATGTCATCTCTATGGTCTGTCAGATGAAGAACTCATTCATCATGGTGAAGACCCAAAGGATCCAGGCGGTTATTTCATTATCAATGGCTCAGAACGTGTTCTTGTTACACAAGAGGATTTGGCACCCAATAGAATTTTGATTGAAGAGGCGAGCAAGAGTTCTAGCTACACTCACATTGCTAAGGTCTTCTCAACTTCTCGCGGTTTTAGAGCACCTGTGACAATCGAGCGAAAGAGAACGGGTGAGCTAAGAGTTTCATTCCCGTCTGTGCCCGGTAAGATTCCACTCGCTATTCTTCTGAAAGCTTTAGGACTTGAGTCTGATAGGGAAATTGTCGATGTCATATCAGATGATGATGAAGTTCGAAATGAACTGATTGTAACAATTGAGCAATCAGCTCCAATTAACGCAGCTCGTGATGAAGAAGAGGGCTCTACACGTACAAACGCCTTGGATTTTATTGGAAAACGTGTAGCAGTTGGTCAGACGAAAGAGTACAGGCTTGCACGTGCAGAAAAGGTTCTCGACCGTTATCTTCTCCCACATATTGGAACTGAAGATGACAGTCGCCTTCAGAAAGCCTACTATCTGGGTCAAATGGTAGAACGTCTTCTTGATCTTGTACTCAGTAAACGAGCTCCTGATGACAAAGACCACTATGCCAACAAACGTCTGAAACTCTCAGGAGATCTTTTGATGTCCTTATTCCGAGTTGCTCTCTATTCATTGACTCGTGATATTAAGTATCAATTAGAGCGTACAGCAGTTCGTGGTCGTAAGCCCAACATTAGAACTGCAGTTAGAGCGGATGTAATCACACAGAGACTAAAGCATGCTTTAGCCACAGGCAACTGGGTCGGCGGCAAAGCAGGCGTATCACAACTACTTGATCGTACTAACTACATCTCTTCACTATCACATCTTCGAAGAGTTGTTTCCCCACTATCACGTTCACAACCACACTTTGAAGCACGAGACCTTCACTCAACCCATTGGGGCAAGATTTGTCCAAACGAAACCCCAGAAGGACCCAACTGTGGTCTTGTGAAGAACATAGCAATGATGGCCTACATCTCTGTAGGTACTGAAGAAGATGCTCTAGAACGTGCTTTACTCAAAGCAGAAGTAGAACCAATTGAGAAACTCCGTGGAAAACGCGGTACAAAATGGGCTGATGTCTTTCTAAATGGTCGACTTGTTGGAATTCATCCCGCTCCGCAAGTACTGGTAAAGACAATGCGTCAGAAGCGTCGTGCTGGCGAGATAGATCACCAAACAAACATTGCATATTATGAAGATACACATGAGGTGCAAGTGAACTGTGATGCTGGACGTGTAAGAAGACCTGTTATTGTTGTTGAGAATGGAAAGAGTCGTTTCACTGATGAGCATCTGAGAATGATATTAGATAACGAGTGGGGATTTCTTGACCTCCTCAGGAATGGAACGGTTGAATTCATTGATGCCGAGGAGGAGGAAAACACGTTGATTGCGATGTATCCCGATGAGATTGGCCCCAATAGCACTCACTTGGAGATTGTACCATCCACAATTTTGGGGATTTCAGCTGCACTCATACCATTCCCCGAACGAAATCAGTCCCCACGTAACGTGTATATGGCTGGAATGGCAAAACAGTCGGTAGGTGTACCAGCCTCAAACTTCAGATACAGGGCTGATACACGGTCACACTTCTTCCACTACCCGCAGATACCACTCGTAAAGACACGTGCGATGGACTCAATTGGCTATGAGGATCGACCAGCAGGACAGAATTTCATCGTAGCTATTCTATCCTTTGAAGGCTATAACATTGAAGACGCTCTTATCATGAACAAGGCTTCTATTGAGAGAGGTCTAGGTCGCAGTACATTTGCAAGAGTGTACGAAAGTGAAGAGCGGAAATATCCAGGAGGCCAAGAGGACCGATTTGAGATTCCTGATCGAAGTGTCAGGGGTTACAGAGCCTCGGAGTCATACAGAAACCTAGGTGAGGATGGAATTATCGAAACTGAGGTTGAAGTTATGGGAGGTGACGTACTCATTGGTAGAACCTCTCCTCCACGATTCTTAGAAGAATACTCAGAATTTGAGATTGCTTCTCCGAACCGTCGTGAAACATCAATAGCTGTCCGTCATGGAGAGGCTGGCGTTGTTGACAGCGTCATACTCACTGAAACCATTGACGGCAATCGTCTGGTAAAGGTAAAGGTCCGAGATCTGAGAATTCCAGAGCTGGGAGACAAATATGCATCCCGACATGGTCAGAAAGGTGTAATTGGATACATCGTACCTCAACAGGACCTTCCATTCACCGAGGATGGAGTGGTACCAGACTTGCTAATCAATCCCCACGCTATTCCAAGCAGAATGACCATTGGTCAGATTCTTGAAATGGTTGCTGGAAAAGCCGCCTGCATGGTAGGTAGGCAACAAGATGCAACACCATTCTGTGGAGTCACCGAGGAGGAACTTTTCGAAACCCTCAGGAAATATGGCCTAAAACATAATGGTCGTGAAACCATGTATTCTGGAATCACTGGAGAGAAGCTCAAGGTTGACATCTTCATGGGAGTTATCTTCTATCAGAAACTCCACCACATGGTCGCTGACAAGATTCACGCTCGAGCCAGAGGACCTGTACAGATTTTGACCCGTCAGCCTACTGAGGGTCGTGCTCGAGAGGGTGGTTTAAGATTCGGAGAGATGGAGCGTGACGTATTGATTGGTCACGGTGCTGCAATTCTCCTGAAAGGTCGACTTCTTGATGAGTCTGACAAGAGCAACATGCTCGTCTGTGAAGAATGTGGTCTTATCGGTGTTTATGACAGAAACAAAGACCAATACTACTGTCCGATATGTGGGACCAATGCAAAAATCAGCAGTGTTGTCGTTTCTTACGCTTTCAAACTGCTAATTCAAGAAATGATGTCACTCGGCCTGGCCACCAGGCTTCGTTTAAAGGAGATGATCTAAATGATCTCGGGGTTAACTACTAAGAAAATTGACTCAATCGAGTTCGGACTACTATCACCAGAAGACATCCGTAAGATGTCTGTTGCCCAGATTGTCGTGGCTGACACTTATGACGAAGACGGCTATCCTATTGATAGCGGTATTATGGATCCAAAGCTTGGAGTAATTGATCCTGGTCAGCGTTGTAGAACCTGTGGAAACAGAGTCGGTAATTGTCCAGGACACTTTGGTCATATCGAACTTGCGCGACCAATTATGCATGAAGGCTACGCCAAAGTCATACACAAGGTTCTTCGAGCTATTTGTAGAAGCTGCAACAGAATATTGCTCTCAGATGAGGAAATAGACCACTTTCAACGACTCTTTAAGAGATATCCCGATATTGGCCAAAAGACTGCTAATTTATCCAATGAAATTTTGAAAAGAGCAGCAAAGGCCAAGACATGTCCCCATTGTGAAGAGGAACAACTCAAGCTTAAAATCGAGAAACCCACCTCAATCTATGAAGTCGGTGAAGCAGGTTCAGTCAGACTCACACCAATCGATATCAGAGCACGATTAGAGAACATCAATGATGATGATTATCGTCTTCTTGGTATCAATCCACAAGCCG
>JAEOUL010000104.1 GCA_016839345.1 Candidatus Thorarchaeota archaeon
AGTATCGATTTTGCTTAGCACTGAAACTAAATTGCTGAATCGATATTCGGTTTCTTTTCTCTTTCGCGAATGCTCTGTGAGCATTCCTTCTATATTGTTAGGAAGTGAGTCACTTCCTAGAAGATCATTTGTCTTCTCGCGAATGTCATCGTTTACGTTCATGACTTTTTCAGAAACATTCACCATGAACTGAAGTGCTCCTAGAGGATCCATCTCATCTAACTCGTCATTCAAAGATTGAACCTGAAATAAAAAGACAGATTCCAATCGGGAAAGTGTGTGATATAGTTCTATCAATTGAATGAGGTTTCTGTCTGCATGATTCTTCTTCAAGTTGCGAATCATTGATATCCAGTGTGAACGGCTTCTGTTGAGGTCTCTGATGTAATCTGTTAGATGTTCATTGAAGTTTTGAGTAGTGGTTTCAGAATCGCCTTCATATCCACTTAGCTGCATTGCCATCGTGTTGGCAATATCCTTCACATATGAAACAATGATTTCATCTCTCTCTTCTTCTGTCAGAAATCCTTCCGAGCTTTCACCAAGGGTCCTGAGGTATCTATAGAGGCAATCAGAACATAAGACCCCGTCTCTATGTTTTTCGGATGTGGTCACAAACTGAAGCGCACTGTCTATCTCTGAAACCTTGACATCTTGGTTGTTTATTCTAATCCTTTGGTTCTGACTCACACAATAACAGTACCCCTCATCTCTGTCAAGAAAAGTGACAAGGTAGCACATGGTTTCGTTGCTGCTTGAGAACTTAGCCAGATCGATTTTAGATTGGAGTGAGTTAAAGAAACTCGGGTCCACAGAAATTGCTCTAATTGGAAAAACCGAGTCATTGTTAAGACAGACCTTCTCTTCTCCAAATTCCTTGTAACATGGGCAACCTCTAACAATGCTTGTCCCGCCATCTTTATGCTCAACAAGTCCAGCTGAATCGAGATTCACGAGGAAGACCTCTTGGGTTTTAACCTCTTATTATATATTATTGAATAAGAGTAGATATCAACATTTCCTTTACAGCCAACTCATTCTCATTGGAATTAAGATGGCACCGCGTCACATTCAAAGTTCACTTTTGAATGAATCTAGGATGGTCCGATAAATTGAGTCTGTGGGACTCTTTTGATTGAGCTAGCCCCACAGTTCTCTTTTCAAAAGATCTCGAATTGCAATCCGGATAGCCTCGGATCTATTTGGATATAGATTACTCTCTACGAGCTTCTCAAGTCCATCAACATAGGTTTCCGGAATGTGTAGGGTTACAAGCTTCATCTCAGTAATCACCTGAATATGCTCAGTGTCATACGTGAATATGATTGTAAGTAATACTAGGTCGATAATCAAATCTGAATGATTGGAATTCAGACACAATCCTATAAGCGATATCTTATAACCTCCAGTCTTTTTGACGACCAAATCGGACTAATACCAGGTCGTGCAGAAGAGTGGACCGTCAGAAAGGTATTGATGCATTATTCAACCCGCGTTCAATTGCTGTTATTGGCGCGTCTGCAACGAAGGGAAAGCTTGGAAATGATGTCCTTCGAAATCTGATTGAGAGTGGTTATAAGGGACGAATATACCCAGTGAATCCCCGGGGTGGTGAAATCCTGGGACTGAAGGTCCGTCGTTCTGTTTCTGAGATTGCAAATGATGTGGATGTAGCAATCATTGTCATACCAGCCAAGTATGTGCTTTCAACAGTGGAAGAATGTGGTCAAAAGGGTGTGAAGGCACTTGTTATCATAACTGCTGGATTCAAGGAAATCGGTCATGAAGGTCAGGAAGCAGAGAAGAAACTTGCTGAGATTGCAGACAAGTATGAAATGGTCATACAGGGACCCAATTGTCTAGGAATTATCAACACAAGCGTACCATATAATGGCTCATTCTCTGCAGGAACACCAGGAAAAGGTACGATTGCATTCGCGTCTCAATCTGGTGCGCTAATGACAGGTATTCTAGATTGGAGTCTTATGGAAAAGATAGGATTCTCAAAGTTCGTGAGCTTGGGGAACAAGGCACATCTCAATGAGGCTGACTTCGTTGAGGCTTTTGGTAGAGATGATGATTCTACATTTATCCTTCTTTACATAGAATCGGTTGTTGATGGCCGTAAATTCATGGAGGCATGTAGAAAGGTTGTTCCGACTAAACCAATATTTGTAGTAAAGTCTGGTGTGAGTAGTGCTGGTGCAAGGGCTGCATCATCTCACACTGGATCATTGGCTGGCAGTGATACTGCTTATGATGTGGCATTCAAGCAGTGTGGAGTTCAGCGTGCAGACAACATGGCATCTCTCTTCGATGTTGCTTCAGTTTATGATGACATGAATCTCCCCTCAGGGAACCGTGTGGCAATAGTAACAAATGCTGGAGGTCCTGGAATTCTTACAACTGATGCCTGTGAGGCCAGTGGATTGGAGATTGCCCAACTTTCCTCTTATACGATTGAATATTTGAAAGAGAACCTTCCTCCAGCTGCTTCAGTATACAACCCTATTGACGCACTTGGAACCGCACAGCCAGAAGACTATGCACTCTGTGTTGAAGCGTCCTTGCGTGATGAGAATGTCGATTCGGTTCTAGTTCTATTAACACCCCAAGCAATGACAAGGGTAACTGAGACTGCACAGATATTAGTGGAGTCTCATAAGAAGTATCCGAATAAACCTTTGATTGCTGTTTTCATGGGGGGAAACTCCATGGTATATCCTCGGATTGTACTAACTGAAGGTAAAATCCCAGTTTTTGACTTTCCAGAGCGTGCAGTTCACGCAATTGCTGAGTTATATCATTACACAGTGAACCGGGACCGTTTGAAAGAAGAATCAATTCCCGCATTCAAAGTTGATAAGAGGAAGACTTCCGAAATCATAAAACGTGTCCGTAAAGACAATCGTCGCGTATTGCTTGGAAGCGAAGCGCATGCAATCTCCGAAGCATATGGAATCCCTGTTGCAAGAATCAGACTAGCGACAAGTTCAGAAGAGGCGAAACTACTTGCAGATGAACTTGGATATCCAGTTGTTCTAAAGATTGCTAGCCCTGATATTGTTCACAAGAGTGACATAGGGGGAATCCGTATCGGTTTGGAAACACCCGAAGAAGTAGAAGAAGCGTTCCTTCAAATACTAAACAATGCGAAGAATCACATGCCCAATGCAATGATATATGGTGTCGATGTTCAAGAAATGGCTGAGAAAGGGAAAGAACTCATTATAGGTTGTTCTAGAGATGTGCAGTTTGGACCCCTCTTGATGTTCGGAGCAGGTGGCATCTTTGTCAACTATCTAAAAGATATCTCATTCCGCCTTGCACCTATGACTCGCAGTAATGCTCAAGCATTAGTCATGGAAACCAGAATTGGATCGATCCTCAAAGGCGTGAGAGGCGAAGCACCAAGTGATATCACAGCGATTGAGGATACTATTCTCAGGATAAGTCAACTAGTCACAGATTTTGAGGAGATTGTAGAGCTTGATATCAATCCTGCTTTTGTTTATGAAACGGGGAAAGGTGTTTTGGCTGTTGATGTCAAAATAACAATAGGAGGATAATGTAATGGCAGAGAATATTATAATTAGTGGAGACACACTTACAGGAAAGACCATGGTTGCAATAGCCCTAGCGGCTAAGCTAAAGAAGAAAGGGAAATCAGTTGGATACTTTAAACCAGCTGGAACCAAGAGCTACGAGTATAGTACTGCTTCTGAAGATGTGGATGAAGACGCAGCTATTATGAAAAAGCTTCTCGGAATGGAACACAACCTCTCAACCATCTGCCCTATTGTTAGGACGAAATCCAGCTACGATGAACTTCTACGCATTGGTCATGATGAACTGATGAACAGTATCAAAGATTGCTATTCTAAGATTTCTGAGGGATTAGATTACGTCATTATAGAAGGAACAAAGGCATCATGGCATCTCATGCATGTTGACCTGTCAACACCACAATTAGCAAAGGAACTCAATGGATCAGTGGTCTGCCTCGTGAACTTTCCAGATATCATCGCCATTGATGATATACTCCTACATGTGGAACTCTTCAAACAACAGGGAGTCGAGAAAGTGAGTATTGTCCTAAATATGGTGCCTCCAATGCTTAAGAAAACAGTGCGTGATCAAATTAGCCCATTCCTTGAAAATAGGGAAATTAATCTCGTTGGCATCATCTACCTGAATCGAGAGTTATTCAGTCCCACCGTTCGAGAAATTCAGAGAGCACTCAATGGCGAAATAGTAACTGGCACAGATAAGATGGATCTCCTAATCGACCAATTTATGGTTGGGAGTATGGCACCAGAGAATGCACTCAAATGGTTCAGACGTGTGCGTGATAAGGCTGTTATCACAAGCGGAGATAGGTCGGACATATGCCTAGCAGCACTTGAAACAGACACCAACCTGCTAATCCTCACAGGTGGAATGGGTCCAGATATCGGTACTATTTCTCGCGCACGTGAACTAGGCGTTCCAATTATGATGACTGCTCATGACACATACACTACTGGACACATCGTGGATGATTTAATTGGTACTGTTACAGCTGACAATAAAGAGAAGCTTTCGATTGTTGAGAATATTGTTGGCGATGCCCTTGATTTGGATACAATCCTTAAGTAGACTATAACAGATGGGAGGGAGCATTTCAGCTCCCGGTTCATAAAGAAATGAACGCACATACGCCGGGAGGAGCAATGTACGTTCAGAGAAACTAACTATGACTACTTCATATGTCAGCTTGTATATTGCAGCCAATACTAGGTCATAACTCAGAGTATGATACAGAGCTGTTTAGGGATATGGTTTGGGTCTGTATTGTTATAATCTTACAAAATGAAACTAATACAGCTCATCTTTGGACATTCGAAGCCCTCTCGGAATACATTTATGCTAGCTGATAATTAACGGGGCCGTCCAACAATCATGTTGAGGTGTATAAATGGCTTCAGATGCAGATAGTAAAGCAGCTGGTAAAGCTGAGGATGAAGTGAGAGTTGCGAAAGAGCTTGAATCACTCAAATGGATTCGAGAGAGACGCTCCATCCGAGAATTTACTGGTGAGAAAATCCCCGATGAAGATATCGAGTTGATACTGGAAGCGGCGCGACATGCTCCGAGTCCAGAGAACATGTTGATGATGCGTTTTGTTGTTATTCGAGATGATCAAGATACCAAAGTCTTCCTTGCAGATATAGCACAGGAAATGGCCCAAACAGCCTTTGGAGGAGCTCCATTTGAACTTACAAGTGGAAGAAACTGGTTCATCAGTGATCCCTACAGAGCTGCTGTCTACGCCAGACTTAGGGATGGTGAATTATTCAGATATCCTGAGAAGAGCGACACTGTGATTATTGTTTGTGCAAGTGAAGCTTGGCATGATGCAGGGTATCTATATCCAAATTCGCTGTTCGGATCAGTAGTCTGCGGTATGGCCATCCAAAATATGTGGTTGACTGCTACAGAACTTGGATATGGATGTGGATATGAAGCTCTTGTCTGTTCAGATCCTCGACACGCAGAACTAATCAGAGACAGACTTGGCATACCGCCAATCTGGGAACCATTAACTGCGTTTTGTATTGGCAAACGCATATCCCCAAGAGCACTAGGTCCTAGCAGAGCTCCACTTGAAGGGCTCATGTATGAAGAGCGTTGGGGTAAACCATACACAAGGCTAGCATTCAGAAAGGAGGGTAAATGACATGGAAGTCAATTTTGAAGGAAAAACTCTAGATAACATGAAAGAATTAGCTGAAGAAGCAGGCCTTACTCTTGAAGGATTCATCGAAGTTGTGATGGAACAGTTCTGTGACAACAAAGGTGGACGTGTATATACTGGTCGCTGGACTGGTGGTGTAGTAGATGGTGAGAAAGGATTCCGTTATGTTCCACAATGGCCTTTCCGTCCTGGTTTCAAGGAGGCTGAAGGGGATAAAGTGAAGAAGTGGAAATCCGGAGGAAAATCCTATAGGTCCCATCCAACAGGCGCATGGCCCTTCTATCCACGACTAAAGGAAGGCGATATCCAACACGAGTACTGGAATACAAAGAAGATGATTCACCAATCCTTCATTAATGATCGAAAGGGCAGAGTTGTTGTCTTAATGGATGGCGATAAGTATGATGCATTTCTGGACAAGGTGAAGGAGAAGAAAGGAAACTTCTGGGCAACTACAGTGGATGCTGTGATGCACGAAGCTGTGGATGACTGGATCGCAAAGGAGGAATAGAAGAATGTCACAACTACAAGAATTTTTCAAATTCCTGCAGACACAATGCAATACTAAGGATGACCTCAAAAAACAACTAGCGGAGTGGGTTGGTCCTTATCATGGGAAGATTCTTCAGGTTCACACCGAAGAAGGATCGCAGTATATGGTTGTCACAAAGGACAAAATCGATTTGTTTGAAGGTGTGTATCCAAGTCCTGATGTGATCTACAAATCTAACGCAGAAACATTGCTAGGCATCTTCACTGGTGAGATTCCATTCAAGGACACAATGAAGGATGGAAGTCTTGAAGTAATTGGCAATGCTCACGAGAGTGATCCTCTTGCCAATCTAATCCTCGCTGTCATGATGGGTGCTATGTAGGAGGTCATGCGAATGGTCAAAAAAATTGCAGTCATAGGCGCTGGGTTAATGGGTGCTGGTATTGCATATGTTTCTGCATGGAATGGCTTCGATGTGACTATGGTTGACATCAAACAAGAGTTCATTGATGCAGGTATGGAGCGTATACGTTCAGATGTAATGACTGGTATTGACAAAGGGAAGATCTCTATGAGTGATGCTGAAGGTCTGATGAGTAGACTAAACGCCACAATTAATACTGAGGAAGCTGTCAAAGACGCGGATCTGGTCATTGAGGCAATCTTTGAGAACATGGAGGTCAAGAAAGAAGTCTTTGCCAAGATTGATGCTGTTGCACCAGAACATGCAATTCTGGCAACAAACACATCATCACTAAGTATTGATGAACTGGCAGGAGCTACAAAGAGACCTGACAAATTCATCGGTATGCACTATTTCTCGCCTGTCCCAGCGATGAAGCTCCTTGAGATTGTCGTGGGTGAAAAAACAGGTGATGAAACGATAGCTACTTGCAAGGAAGTAGGCAAAACTCAAGGCAAGACAACAGTGATCGCGAAGAATAGTCCGGGTTTCATTGTTAATCGACTTCTCATGCCCGCAATGCGTGAAGCACTTCTGATGCTTGAACGCGGCGAAGCAACAAAGGAGGAGATTGACACAGCAATGGTCAGCATTGGTAAGGCTCCAGCAGGACCCTTTACACTTGGTGATTTTGTTGGTCTGGACATTGCATTCAATGCCATGTCGACACTCTATCGAGAAATCGGAGATTGCTTCAAACCTCCAGAAACCCTCAAGAACCTAGTTGATGCCGGACATATTGGAATGAAGTCGAAGAAGGGCTTCTATTCATACGGTGCGGAGGAAGATGTACTCGAACCTCCACAAGGTGCAGATGGGAATTGGATTGTAGAACGTATCAACATTCCCGCCATACGAGAGGCTATGCTTCTTGTTGATGACGGCATTGCGTCGGTTGAAGATATCAACATGGCTATGAAACTTGGTGCAAGCTGGCCAATGGGTCCATTTGAGATGCTTGATCAGTTTGGTGTTGATAAAGTTCGTGATTTCATCAAGAAACTCCGTGAAGAATTTGGGGAATGCTATTCAGTACCAAAGTATCTAGGTTAGAATCTACTGGCAGGGTTGGAATCCCTGCCTATTTCTTATTTTTCGATTCTCTTTACAAAGGCTAGAACATCTATGTTTCTGATAAATGAGGTTTATAAGTCAAACAATCCCTTCGAAATCGGTATAGTCCCCAAAAAGGTGGAAAAAATGCCAGAATATGAAACAATACTTTACTCAAAGGAAGGTTCGTTTCTTTCTCCTGCAAAGAACGTGGCCGTAATCAAGCTGAATCGCATTGATGCAATGAACGCCTTCAATGCCACTATTCTAGAGGAGCTTGTTGCAGCTCTACAAGAGGCTGAGAACGATCCAGAAGTCAGAGCAGTTGTTATTGCATCGACCCATGAAAAGGTGTTTGGTGTTGGTGCAGACCTTAAGGAAGCGCAGGCACTCCTGAGTACACCTGATGAAGTCCGACCTCTCATGGAACAAGGTATCGAAGCTATCGATACTGTTGCAAAGCTCTCCAAGCCAGTAATAGCAGCCGTTAATGGACTTTGTCTTGGCGGTGGTTTCGAACTTGCTCTCGCCTCTGACATCCGAATCTGTGATACTGAGGCAAAG
>JAEOUL010000224.1 GCA_016839345.1 Candidatus Thorarchaeota archaeon
GAGCCAACGTGTGCTAGTCTTTGGGGATGCTCATATCCCATCTCGTAGAAATTCAATTCCAGAAGCATTCTACAACCATATAGAGAAGACTAGCTACATACTTGCTTTGATTACAGGCGATCTAGTACGAGAAGAAGACATGAAGTCTGCACTTCCGCCATTACCTCGTTCTTTCACTGTGGTTGGTAATATGGACTACGGCAGTCAATACAATTTTCATGAACAGATTCAGCTCGATGAGTTCAACCTCCTCCTTCTTCATGGAACCCAGTTACGCCCGAGAGGAAACATCAAACAGCTCTGGGAAATTACACAAGAAATTGGAGCTGATGTGGCAATTCACGGTCATACTCATAAGCCATCTATTGAACTGTATAAGGATAGATTGTTCTTGAATCCCGGAACTATATCGGGCGCTACAGGAGGATGGGCTGGAAAGACTGATGCCAGTTTCATCGAGATGAGTGTGAATGAGAACTACCTAGAGGTAAGAATGTTCTACACTGATTGGAAAGTGATGAAAGAATCCAAAACTTGTTTTCAAAAACAGAATGACCAAATTTTACGGGTCTAGTATTCTCCCCAAGGATCTGGGCTTAGAAGTCGCATATAGAGTCGCTTCAAAACATTTGAGCTCTCAAGTAAAATCCTCTTAGATATCTGCTGCTTGTTAATTTTCTTTGATTCTCTTCCGCGAAGTTTACTCAATGATCCCTTTGACTGCCCTTTTGGAGATCTGATTCTCTCAGAGGTTGCTTTTTCTATTTCTTCCTCCGGATAGATATCCCGAGTAAATTTCAGATTAGTAAAGAATGTGGAGAGTGTTTCCTTGGTCACTACATCTTCAGTGGAATTGCTGGGCATATCCGCTATCATGTTCAAAGCTCTCTGCCGGAGATGAGTAGATAGAATGGACTGAATCTCTTCAGCAAGATCTCGATTCATAGCACACGCAATACCAATGTTGATCATGAGCATCCTGATTCGATCGAGAAGAAGTCCTGTGTCTCCTCCTACGAAGCTCTTTCCTCTCATTGATACAAGCCAGTCCTCATAGATTTGATTGACATTACGTAAATCATCCTCATACTTTATCAGCTTTCCAATCTCATCTGGCGGAATTAATGTACACCAGACAGTCATTGAGAGGTGATTGTCATCGGATGACATACGATGGGCTTGAGTTCATCCGTTTTCAGTTTTGCGTACTTGCGCTCTTTTTAATACTTGACAGACCGTTTGAAATCTGCGTGGTGATTTAAATTCCTAAATACAAGGTGACAATCGAAGTAGTCGATATTCTAGGGACGGGCGAGTGTTCAATGGGTCAGAAAGTAGGCACCATCTATAACTATCCAGAAGATCGAGGAAAAATGTGTCCGACTTCATTCAATATCCTCTTTCCATGGATAATGGTTATGGAATCTGGTGGCAAGTTTTTTGGTTCGGAAGAAGACCACGCAACACTAGGCTGTCCAGATTACGAACATCAAGTGGTCTACAAAATCTCCCGAAAAGTTGTTGAGGAATAAATCCTACACTCATTCTATGAATGACGATAATAGGTATTCCATCAGTACTAAGATTGAGCACAGTCCCCTTGAACTAATTGATATTCCTTCCATGATTCAAGCAAGTAGGAAAAACTGGCAGAACTTTTCACTCTGTGAAGTAAACGACTGCGTTGTGAGGTTAGGTGTGATTCATGGGGAGTTTCACTGGCACAAACACGACCATGAGGACGAGTTCTTTTACGTGATTGATGGTCTGCTTCACATAGATTTGGAGGGAATAACTCACGATTTGATGCCTAGACAAGGATTTATGGTGCCAAAAGGAGTAAGTCATCGAACAAGAGCTCCAGAACGCACATCAATCTTGATGGTAGAAGGTAAAACAGTGAATGCCACAGGTGACTAGAGAGGCTCAAGAATTGGACAGAGATGCCATCTATCAAAATATTAGACCACTCAAGGAATCAGACAGAGATGATATTCTCGAAATTGCAAGCAAGACTTGGCAAGGTCATGACTACCTTCCATACTTCTTCGATGTTTGGTTGAAGGACAAGAATTCACATTCTGCAGCTATAGAGTATAATGGACATGTTGTCGCTCTGGCAAATCTAAGAGTTATTGAAGATGGAAGAACGGGCTGGATGGAAGGTCTTCGTGTTCATCCTGATTACAGAGACAAGGGTCTCGCATCAATTATCACAAAACATGTTGTTGAAGTCGCAAAGGAGATCAAAGTAGACCGTATTCGATTTACGACTGCAACAGATAATCGTCAATCATTACATCTTGGTGAAACAGTAGGCATGGAGAGAAAATTCGATCTCGCCTTCTACATGCATGAAAAACCTGATGAAATCTCTTGGAGAGTTTCAGAGCAATCTCTTCAGGAGGTAGATTCTATCCAACTAATTCCTGACTTGATCGATTCTGGAATTTTACCTTACAATGTCGTGATATACGATTGGAAGGCACTAGATGCAACTAAAGAAAGCCTCTACAAGATTGGATTGACAGCAAGGTTCTGGATTCAGACTGAGAACAGTGAAATCAAGTCTTTCTCACTCGGATTCCCACGGGATGATAAGAGTGGACAGGTGTGGTGTTTCACCATCTATGCGAGTACCGAAACAAGATTTCTTACTCATCTCTCACATCATTTGACACAAGCCACAAGCTCGAAATGTGACCTTATTTTTGGAATCTATCAAACTGATTTTGTGGATACTCTGTACACACTGGACTGGGTCGAGCCATCCGAAGAATCCACCATGACCCTGACTCTACTTGAGAGGATTTTATAGTCACCAATGAAGATGTCTTACAATCTATTAAGATTGACAAAATATCTTCTTTCAGCACCGTGATACTAACACAATATTACTCAAAAATGAAAAATCCTCAATATATCAACTAAGGCGATGCATGCAGTTGACTAGTAACCGTAAAATCTTGGGCCAAGTTGGCATTCGTGCAATCCTAACATTAGCATCAGCGTCAGCCTTAACAATTATTGGATCCCAAGCTTGGGAATCACCAGACACCATCATTGCATTTGATTCATTACTTGCCTTTTTGGCAATCGCAGCTGCAGCTTATGTCTATGGCACTTACAGAAGAAATCCCTCAACACAGAACTTGATATTCTTCGTAGCTTTAGTCACTCAGGGTATCATCTTTATCGGCAGTAGCGTGGATTACCTACTAGGTCTTACTGCTCCAACCGTAATGAAAACTATGGATCGCATTACAAGCGACATCATAGAAGTTTCAATGCTCGGAATCATGTTTTTATCCGCCATCATCCTAAGTAACAGAAAATTCTCAACTAGAGTGAATAAGGCAGTAGCACTCCTAGTAACTATCGGATCCCTAGCCTTCTATGGCCTCTTCTATGCACTCGTATTGACTTCTCTCTCGGAAGTCTTCCTTGTCATTGTTGGGTTCATAGGGATTTCAATCGCTATCATTTCCTTTTTACTCACAGGAGTGTATGTGATTAAGTATCAAAAGGAATCCCAAAAATACGATTTAGTCCTATTATTGCTAAGCTTGACTGTATTTAGTATGGCTAGTATTCCTCTTTTTCTTAATCTGATATTGCCCTCGGGTATGTGGACTCTGTCACTTGTTCTACAAGCAGGAGGTTTCTTTTCATTAACAATGTCAATCGCAGTCCCATGGCAAATGGAGATGGGCATAAGTCGATGGAGAGCAGACGCCTCGATTGCTACTCTTTGCCTTTTAGCTCTTACACC
>JAEOUL010000025.1 GCA_016839345.1 Candidatus Thorarchaeota archaeon
AACATAGTGATTACAGTACATATTGCAAACCATGGAGTGAATGCATAGAAGAACAACCACGAGTATCCGATAATACCGGGAACTAATGGTGCTCCTGCCAAGTACCCACCAATGAACTCGAATCCTATCAGAATCAGGTAGGGGATAGTCTTAATGAAGACTGCTTTGATTGTGATGTTCAACTGACTCTTGAACCAAGTCCCTGAACTCTTTTGAAGCATCGGACCTGTCAACCATGCACCCTCAACGATGAAATAGAATAAGAAAACTACAAAGTACAGTGGCATGATGGTTGCCTGTAATATGGTGAGGTCATGTAATCCAGGTAGAAAGCAACGCAAGTCCAAAGCAAATCCCAAATCTACTATGAGTGTCAGTATATACAGCCAAACAAATAGAATTATGGATAGAGAGAGTGCTGTTAACCAATTTAGTATTGAACGACCCTCTCCTACATTGAATAACTCTCTGATTGACAGAACCGTATTTTCTGTTTGGCTTCTCCTCTTGAACCATAATATCAGGAAGAGAATAAGAAGGGCAACAAGACCACTTCCAACCATCCACATCATGACTGGTATTCCGTTATATTGTGGAAACGGTATGATATAGGATAGAAGGGTTCCAACTAGGAGAAATGGGAAAAATGTTCCTGCCCCAATAATCGCATAGATTGTCCCATTTGTGAATAATGCCTTTATTGTCCCTGCATGCTTATCATTATATGTTCCCTTTAGAACATCGAAGATTGGCAAGTCGATGAGAATGAACACCATGGGGAAGATTGTGAGTAAAGCTCCTAAGAGGCCCATGAGACCACCAACTAACCAGAGGGGATAGAAACTAATTGTACTCGATATCCAGTGTTCGTCTTCAACTCCACCTTTCAGACTGTTCTTCATCCACTCAACGCTTTCACTGACAATGACTGGATCTATTGTTTCAAAGAGGTGATTCGTGCTCGGAAATATTGCTCTCCTCGCAGTATTACTTGCAAAATCCCCATAGGTCGTTTCTGGAACCACTCCTGTTACATTGAAGTATGGGTCAAGTAGAGTGTAATTGTGAGGATAACTCGAGAGTGAATCAAAATTACCAGTAGCGACCAGTGTATTTGGAATATAGGATGGGCTTGACCAAAACCCAGAGCCAACAAGAACCAGAGCTCTCACATAGACACTAGATTCATCAATCGCACTCCATGCAATTCCTCCTCCCATGCTATGTCCTATCAATCCAATCTGAGAACTATCAACATAATCCAAATCTGCTAGGTAGTCTAATGCTGCAGCACCGCTTCCTGAACCCGGATCTGAGTTCCCATGTCCGTTAGCATCAATTGTCAGTACTACAAATCCACGCATTGCTAGTTCGATACCAAATGCCATTAACCACTCCTTGTTTTGCAATGATCCATGAATCACCACAACTCCCGGAAGGGGGTCAGTATCAGTGGCATAATTTGGACGTTGCAAGGTACTATGAATTATCGAACCATCTGCTGCCTGAAAGTCAACTTCTGTCACGTTGACATTTCCAAAACCGCTTTGAGTAACGGTTGCCATAGTAACTCCAGCGAACATAACAAGCAATCCGAGAAGTAGCACCAAGTATCGTCGTCGAATTGTCATAGGGAAATATCTCCTTAAATCGTTGAAGTTTTCTCTAATCTTTTCGGCCTTTTATTTTCCACTATGATAAGAAAAATCAGCAATATCCATATCTGTATGTAATGAGATTGATGAAAAATGCCTGACTGGGAGAAAATCTTTGAGGAGAAGGGTTATGTCTTCATCGACCCCCATCCAGATATGTCCAGACTTTCTACCCTATTTCATGATAATAATGTTATGAGAATCCTCGATTTAGGGTGTGGAACTGGAAGAAATCTAGTCAATCTTCTCAAAGCAGGATTTGACGTATCAGGTTTTGACTCATCTAAGACTGCACTTGAATTGACTAAACAGTGGCTAGATGAAGAGAGTCTTGATGCTCATCTTCACCACGGCAGAATGGAAGAAACTCTTCCTTATGATAATGATTTCTTTGATGCAATTATCTCCATTCAAGTGATTCATCATAATTTCATGGCTGAGATTCTAGCTACCATAAAGGAAATGGAGCGTGTTCTCAGGACTCGCGGTTATCTCTTCATCACAGTCCCTATTCTTGGTCCAGAACCAGAAAATCCTGAGGATGATTGGACGCTCACCTGGGTTGAGGATGGTACGTACATTCCTCATTGTGGTCCTGAGAGTGGAATTCCTCATCATTATTTCTCTGAAGAAGAATTGCAGCACGTCGTCAGTAACTTTGAGATTTGAGAGATGTATATGGATGAAACCGATCATCGATGTGTCCTTGCAATCAAGAAATCCTAGATTAGGTCATCTAGT
>JAEOUL010000225.1 GCA_016839345.1 Candidatus Thorarchaeota archaeon
AGGCGTTGAGAGAGAAATCAGCTTTTCTGGACATTCACAAATAACTTCTCCAAAGGGTCAACGCTTAGTAAAGCTGAATGATGAAGAAGAAGGAATCGCATTTTTCGATGTTGACCTAACTGAGGCAGATGATAAATTGATTACAAAACGAAACAATATCATTGATGATCGAAAGCCAGAACTATATTCTCGCCTCACTCGGAGAGATTAGGCTTGCTCGGAGCTTTTCCTTTCCATTTGTCTACAGGATATTTCTCTTCGTTCTTCTTCATCTTTTTCAGTATAGCATCAGCAGGGTCAATACCTGCTTTGTCGCAGATTCGCAGGAGGTACACAAGAACATCAGCTATTTCATTAGTGAGTGCAGCTTTGAAATCCTCCTCTCGCAAAGCCAACTCCACATCTTCATCTGTCTTCCATTGAAAAAGCTCGAGAAGTTCTCCCATCTCTATTGATGCTGAAACTGCAAGTGCTGTAGGTTTGTTGTACTGTTCCCAATCTCGATTGCGAACAAAGCGCCTGATGAGGTCTATGAGTTCATCCAGTGTGTGCCTACTCTCACCCATTATGGGCACCAATTATCTACTAGGACCGCGTAGGTTCTTCTGAACTATCCACAGAGTGTAAATTGAGAATATTAATAGGACCATTAGCAGGCTAATCAAAGGTGAAGTGATTCCAGGAACGATTGACTGAGCTGAAACAACCCAGCTGATAGAATCAAGAACTCCAACAACACCACACAATATCGACACAACAAGATTTGTCAATCCAGCCCAACGTAATCTACTACCTCGACCATTTTCCCAAGTGACTAATGAGTACGAAATGGCAACTCCACACAGTACAACTAGAAAGTATACTGCCAAGAGGAAATAGCGATTAGCACCGTCCCATAGAATTGGGGGTGCAAATACAACTACGAATCCTGCTGCCATTAAGAAGAATGTAGTAGTTGGCCAAGGATCAGCTGTGAATTTTGAAAGACGACTTGGACCATCGAGGGCATAACGAGAATCATACTCATCTTCGTCTTCATATTCCTCGTCAGGAAAATCATCCTCTTCTTCCTCTTCTTCTTCATAATCTTCTTCTTCGTAGTCTTCATCTTCAAAGAACGTATCATCATCGCTATTCATTCTAGATTCCTCAAGATTACGGATGGACTGGAGAGTGAGGGGCTCTGTTAAAATCCTTGTGTCTGATGAAATCTAATGACATCCGACAGAAGAATGATTAAAACAAAATGCAGATGAGAACAAACTATGTCGCAAGATGGGCTGACCGTAGATGAGTGGCTTTCCAAGGCGCGAAAACTCAGACTACAGGGACAAAACAAGAAAGCCATCGAAGCATTCAGAAATGCACTTCAAATCACACCGGAGAATATTGATGCACTCAACGAGATGGGTCTAGCTCATATCCATATTGGAGAACAGAATGAAGCAATCATCGCATTCGACCTCGCAATAAGTTTCGCACCGCACGATTTCAGGAGTCATTCCAACAAAGTAGAGGCATACCTCACTCTTGGTTCATTTGAAGAAGCAAACATAGCAGCAGATGAAGCACTCGAGTTTGTTCCGGAGAGTGCTGAACTCTGGGCAAAGAAAGCCAGAGCTCTCGAAAGTCTTCTGAAGATTGATGAAGCTATCGAAGCTTACAATAAAGCGATTCAATACGATTCTAGTGATCCTGAAACGTGGAAAGCTCTTGCTCTTTGTCTTGATGCCCAAGAAGATTGGTCTTCAGTTGCTCGCGCATATAGGATTGCAGGTAGACTTCATCAGAAACGTGGTGAAAATCGCGAAGCAGAAAGCTGTATCAAATTTGCAGAAATGGCTGAAAAGTCAGAGTAAAAAGAAAAAGGTCCCATGTTGGGACCTTGATGAATTATCGTCGTTTCTTCAAGCAAATTGCCCCTATTACTGCAACAAGCGCTATAGCTATGTAGGGTAACAGGTCAAGAAGAAGCTGAACAATTCCGTCGTCAGGTGGTGGGGTGGTTGGGGTGGTTGGTGTTGTTGTCATGACAGAGCCAATCGAATCTCTGACTGGTATCACCATTTCAAGACTTTTAGATTCCTCACCCAATGACTCGACATAACCGATCACGGTGATATTTGTACCATCGGGTTGTGGACTAATAAGATGGTAAAAACTTTGATTCAATCTTTCAGATGAAAGGTAATAGTTGTCAGTGATTGTGTAATTTGTCCAAGCTCCATCGTTTATTTTAACTCCGAGTTTAACTACATCGATGTCCCCATCATCTATGTTCCCATACTCGTGGGCTAATACACTCACATTGATTTGTGACGAACTAGTTGGAATATGTGGATACCAACCAACGTTTACATACTCAGGAGTAGAATATTCAGCAAGTCCCCAGTCATAATCAAAAACAGTTTGATACCATGCACCAACACCATCGTGTTCAACTATGACACCAGCCTCACGGTTCTCAGAGATGCTTTCTTCACTCCAGTTAATACTGCAGATTAGAACAATCCGACCATCAGCAATGAATGCCTTGTTATGATGGTGCATGAATCTCCCACGTATCCAGAAGACTGGAATATTCTCTTCTGCAAATGCTAGAGCTACTTCTTCGTTATCGTTCCTAGTTTCTTCTGACATGATAATTCTGACAGTAACCCCGCGACGTTTTGCGGCAACAATTGTGTCGAGTAGCTCATCAACTACAGCAGAACTGTTACTGACATATGGAATCTGTATGTCTAATGTAGCTTGAGCGCTATTAATCACCCACTGCATTGCTTCTAAACTGGTATCGGGACTGAACAAGGGTGTTACGTTCATAGGTCCTGAAAATGTCCCCACGTAGTCAAAGACTCGAGGGTAGTAGGACTGATCGAGTGTGCCCCAATCAAGAAGAGTACCGGTACCATCTACTCCCTCATTATAATCGGATCCAATAGACCAGTCGTGATCGAATACATCACGATAATACTGAGTTACTACTTCATCAGTCATTGCTATGTTGAACTCTCGGTTTCCGATGTAGTTCTTCTGTGTAAAACCAACAGAAGTACCAGATTCCCATTCATTTAGTGGAAAACTTAACTTTGCCCAGTTGCCAGATTGCACTATTGTCGTTATGTTGTCAATAATAACGAATTTCTGATGAGAGAAAGTAAAGGTATCTGATGTCCAACGTACTGGAATCCCCAATTGTGTAAGATTCCACATCGTATACACATTATAATCGGCATCACTTACAACATGTTCGCTAATCATCACTTTAATGTCAAGTGATGGATTGTCCGCATAAATCTCATGAATCAAACTCAAGAAAGCCGGACTGAGGAACTGGTAAATCTCAACATAGATGCTCTCTTGTGCATGAGTCAAGAAGTGAACGATTGTTTCATTGCTGTAGTCTGGACCAACAAAAGTTGTTACATTCATGTTTCGATTGAATGTCTGCAAGGTAAACTGCGCTGGCTCATAATGCTGAGTTGGTTCAACAGAATAAGCAAAGGAAACACTTGGTAGTATTAACATTGTAATTAAGATAAGAATGGCGTAGCGACGCAACAATTCTCACGCTCCTTCATTTTTTGGAACACTATGACTTATGAGTCGTTTGATACCTGATAAACTCGGAGACACTGAAATGGTGCGTACTAAGGCATACTATGAATTCGAGCCAGACCAACGTGAAGAGATTTTGAAGAAGCTCGAAGATGCGTTCGGAATGGGTTATAGCTACAATGAAGAATATATCCATATGCGGGATGAAGAAAATGGGATCGAGTCCGTTGGGATGAGTCTTGAGAAAGAGGTCATCAAAGTTCGTGTAGTTATTACTGAAGATTCACTTCTGGATAAGTTCAATGCTGTCCTAGGCAAACCCAAGAAAGTCAAGAGTAGAAAACGAAGGTCTGAATAAGAACATAAGTGATGAAGAAAGAACAAAGAATGTCGCTGACAGGAACGTCCTAAATCGAACGCTCCTGTCGGATTACCCCTCACTCACATTGTAAGCTTGGGTCGCTGTCTGTGAGTATTATTCCTCGATAGCGCCCTCAGGGCAACTATCTACGCAGGCATAACACTCGGTACACTCGTCTGCACGTGCTTCCTGATACACAGCCTTGTCGTTGACCACGTACAGTGTAGGATCAACTGGGCAAACAGCAGCGCAGGTACCGCATGCAGTACAGTTATCATTGACTTTCCAGATCATAGGAATCACTTGTCCTCGGACTTTTGCATTAGTCCGTCTTCGTGTCGGAGGGTAATCCCATTTAAACTTCGGGGTCATGGAATCTATCTATTAAATGAGAAGGGACTATTCAAAACCTTCAAAAGCTCTGAAAATTGGGGAGCCAGAACCAAGAAGACAATTCCTAGGGAGTTATTGTAATATTCAACGACGGTGGCTCATTTGCAAGAGACAATCCATGACAAGCAGACAGACGGTAAGTTTGGTCGACATCTTGGTCTTTTGGGTGCAACCAATATTGGACTGGGAGCTATGCTCGGCGGCGGCATCTACGTCATCTCTGGAGCTGCTGCAGGTATTATTGGTCCCGCTCTTGTCGTAGCATATCTAGTTACTGGGGTTCTAGCAATGTTCACAGCTATTAACTATGCAGAGATTGCTAGTTCGATACCCAAACAGGGAGGGGGATACACATTCGCTCACGACACACTGGGAGGATTTCCTGCATTTCTGACTGGTTGGTTTCTAATGATTGGAAATATTGTAGCCTGTGGACTATATGCTCTTGCAGTTGCACACACTCTTGCTGTATTCATAGCTGACGGTACGCAGTATATCGCAGTGATTGCACTTGTGATAGTAGCAATCACTTTTGTGACGAACACTGTCAGTGTCAAGAGTGTTTCGGGAGTTCTTGGTATTCTAAACATCGCACAGGCAATTATTCTATTTTCATTTGTTGTAGTCGGACTCCTATTCATCGAGCCATCAAACTTGATTCCATTCATCGCTGAGAGTGCTGGTTTTCCAGCTTTCATGGCAACAGTTTCACTCATCTATATCAGCTTTGTAGGATTTGAATTGGTAACCTCAGCATCAGAAGAAATCAAGAATCCGGCAAAGAATGTCCCTCGGGCGATATTTCTCACTGTAGCAATTGGAACCGGAGTTTATATGGCAGCATCAATTGTTATCGTAGGCGTGGTTCCTTTCACACAAGTTGCTGAAACTTTCACTCCAATCGCAGACGTTTTCGAAGCAATGATACCTGGAACATTGATTATAGGTCTCGCAGGAATGGCTGCCTCAAACTTTGCTGCGCTGAACGCAACATTCCTCGCTGGAGCTCGAATTGTATATTCTATGGGGCGTGATAGGTTCCTACCAAAGTCATTTGAAAGCGTGAGTAATAAACTGAAGACTCCAATACCAGCACTTGTTCTGGTTCTGATTCTAGTGAGTCTTTTTGCAATGTCAGCAGATGTTGTATTGGTTGCACAGCTGTCAGTTTTTGGATACCTAATTGCGCAAGCCATAGTAAATTTCTCAGTTATTATCCTACGCCGTAAAGGTCTGAGCGTTCCAGGTACATTCAAGGCACCTCTGTTTCCAGTCCTTCCAATTCTTGGCTTTACGATTTGTATTCTACTTATTCCGACACTAGATTCATTGGCTCTTCAATTGGGGGGAATTCTCTCATTGATTGGTTTTCTTATCTTCCTAGTTTATGGATGGCGTAGAAATCGAACGCATATAGAACTGATCAATGAGAACAACAGTTCTAATCAATAGTGATAAAGGATGTATAATCGTATACATCTGATAATGAACCAACCTTGTCAATTGAAAATGATTTGTAGTCCTCAAGTGATTTAACATCTACAATAGCAACAACATCGTAAGGTCCATTTGCAACCGTACAAACTAGTACGACTTCCTCGAAGTTTCTGAGGCTGTCTTGTATTTTCTTAGCTCGTCCTTCTTTCGCATTGACAGCCAAGAATATTCTAACAGGCATCCCAATTCCACTCCGTGGCTATAGAAATTGAGGTTACGGGAGTATATCTTTTTGTCGGAATGAGTTAGATTTTGTCATCCATGTCGAGCCACTCTCGAAGACCAATCGCAACCTTTTTTGACATACCATCAACTGCTGCTAGTTCATCAACTGATGCGTTCTTCACATTTTCAAAACTCCCGAAAGTCTGAAGCAAACTGAATCTTCTCTTGGGACCTATTCCGGGAGCATCCTCAAGAATTGAACCGGTGAATTTTTTCTCTCTCAATTTATGATGATATTTCTGTGCGAATCTATGAGCCTCATCACGAATTCTTTGAATCAGGTGTAGACCCTCTGAACCGAGGTCAAGCTCGATTCCATCTGAATGGTCTCTCATGAATAGGATTTCTTCTCTTTTTGCTACTGCAGCAACTGGAACATACTCGAGTCCGAGTTCACTCAGAGCACTAAGAGCGACGTTCAGTTGACCCTTTCCTCCGTCTACAAGTATCAAATCTGGAAGAATATCTTTACGCTCAAGAACTCCCCGATATCTTCGGTAGATTACTTCTCTCATCATTGCATAATCATCAGGGGTTTCCTTGATACGGATCTTGAACATTCGATATCTCTTGTTGTAGGGTTCACCATTCTTGAAGACAACGCAGGATCCAGTAGGATCAGTACCTTGGATATTGGCAATGTCAAACCCCTCTATCCGCATGGGTGCTACTGACAAACCAAGGGCTTCCTTCAATTCCTTGACGCCATCATGCACTATCTCCTCTTCACTCTCTCCGAGAATCAGCATTTTTCGAAGAGCCCTATAGGCATTCTTGTTTGCCATCTCTACTAACTCACTAGTGCGATCGTCGTCTGGAAGCATTATCTGAACTGGGTGTCCGTTAGCATCACTGAGCCAAGTGCTGAGTTTCTCCATTTGATCGATCTTTGCAGGGAGAATTATCTGATCGGGTAAGCGTGGGATGGTGAAATAGAATTGTTCGATAAAAGCTTGAAGCACTTCAGTATCAGGTGTGTCAAGGTCAATCTCAAAGTAGAAATTATCTACACCAATCATCCTACCATTGCGAACTATCAACATGTCAATAAGAGCAGCATATTCAGTTCGTGAGATTCCAAGGATGTCGCTATTAGCTCCTTCGAAACGGACAACCTTCTGGCGACTCATCAGAATTTCTAGGTCAGAGAGACGGTCTCTGAGCTCTGCAGCTTTTTCGAAATGCATTTCGGATGATGCAACTTCCATCTGATCCTTGAGAGACCTTCGAAGATCATCAGGCCGTCCCTCAAGATAGTAGCTCATTATTTCTACCAGAGACCTGTATTCATCAAGAGGTATATGATTCTCACATGGACCGGAACATCTGTCCAAGTGATAATCCATGCATGCCCGTTTTACTTTCTCAGGATCCTTGCACATTGCGATTGGAATAGATTTTCTTATAGTATCCAAGAACCTCTCTAGTCTCTTTGTACTTCCATATGGACCATAATAGGTTGCACCATCTTTCTGAGCTTCACGAGTAATCTCAAATGTAGGAATTGGTAGTGAGAGATCCACTCTGACCCACGCATGCCGTCTATCGTCTTTCAGAGCAATGTTATACTTTGGCTGATGTTTCTTGATCAGAGTCTGTTCCAGAACCAATGCCTCACGTTCTGTGTTTGTTAGGATGGTTTCGAGATCCCTTGCTATGAACATCATTTCCCCAATTCTACGATAGAGTCCTTTCTTCCTCAAATATGAGACAACTCTCTTTCGAAGAGATTTGGCCTTGCCAATATAGAGAATCTTACCCTTCTCATCTTTCCAGAGATAGACTCCTGGATTGTCAGGCAAATCCTCTACGAGAGTTTTAAGATCGGACATTGAGTTTCATCCATTAGTCTGTATGTAACTGTCCTGATAAGACAACCATAAATCAGTGATTCGGAAGGTACTACCAAGCTATCTAATCACGTTCTATGTTTCGATAATGGACCTGAATTCGAGATTGCTGAACGCCATCTGACTATGGCATCACATTCTGCCCCTCTGGAGCAACCATAGTAGGTATATTCAGGACAGGCAACACAAGGGGAGGTTTCCTGAGGATATTTCATATCAGCCGACCGCTCCAGTTTACGAAGTTCCTCCAGACGTTTGCGAATAGGGTCATCATTGTTTCGCATCCTCTTATCGCAGATTTGGTAGGCTTCATCAAGTTGGCCTAAATCAACAAGTGTCAAAGCGAGTTCCTCCCAAAATGGAATAGGTCCTGGATTCAGAGATACTGCTTTTCGAAGGGCTTCTTCAGCTTCCTTAAGCCTTCCTACAGAACGTAGGTACTTACCAAGCGCAAACCATGCAAGCACATCTCGAGGAAAAGTAGCAAGACGCGTTCTCAGGTCAGACTCATAGATAGTACTAGAAGTCTTTGAGGTCATTGCCGATGTTGGCGTTGAGTCAGTTGACTCGTCATTGTGGATCATATGCCTGCGTGTCCTCCCGGCGGACATTGCGAACAGTCATCCAGTCTTGGACAACCATTACAAAACTTGATTGAGTCGTTAATATACCATATGTGTATGACATCCGCATGAATGAAATGGTTGGAGGATGCGTTTTTTTCGGTTTCCTGAACGTTTTAACAAGGAGAAAATTTTGGTATTTTCCATTATAAGCAAATTTTAACGATAAATCGAGAGTAGAAGGCGCGGTTCCAATAAGTTGACTCATTTTGGAATGAGTTGTCTATGATCTATTTAGAGTGAGTTTCATTATTGGAAAAACGGACAATGCCTAACTATCTTAAGGGAATAACTAGAGTGTATTTACATGAGCGATGTGCCTTTTGAATGTCAGAAAGCTTGGGATTATATTGATGAAATATACAGGGATATTGACAAACCTAGGTTGAAGGAATACATCAAAGCCTCTGGCCTTGAGAGTTTCGAACCGCCGATTGAAGATGAAATGGCTAGACTCTTCAATCTCCTTCTTAATCTCAGTAGACCCAAAAGAATTCTGGAAATAGGAATGAGTGTCGGTTTTTCGACTACAACACTAGCACGTGCTGCAAAAAGATTTGGTGGTACTGTTACCACTATTGAAATCGACGAGTCGATAGTTGAGAATACTCGGGAATCTTTCGTGAGAGAAGGAGTGTCTGATAATATCGAGATTATTGTGGGTGATGCAAGAGAAGTCATTTCTAAGATGGAATCAGAAAAATACGATGTCGTCTTCCAAGACTCTTCCAAACGACTCTACCCAGTTATGCTTGAAGATTGTATGAGGGTTTTGAAAAGAGGAGGTCTCTTCCTGATTGATGACACACTATTTCCTGTAATCAGACCTCCAGATTCGTGGAGTGAGTCTGACAGAGCAATTGACAAGTTTAACAGAGAACTCTTGAAACAAGATGCCATCAGCACAATTTTGCCAATTGGGGAAGGTTGCACTATTGCTGTAAAGTTATGAACTCATCAGAGATAGTTTCCTAGTTGAGTGGCCCATAACGTACATTCGGACCATAGAGTGCTGCACGAAGATGGTTGCCTGTATAGGAATTCCAGACCTCACTGAGATCCTCTGGTGTTCCCTGTGCAATAACCTCACCACCAGCATCACCACCCTCTGGACCAAGATCAATTACCCAATCAGCTGTCTTGATGACTTCCAGATTATGCTCCACAATTATCGCTGTGTTTCCTGCATCAACTAAACGATTGATTACTCTGAGCAGAACATGTACATCAGAGGCTGAGAGCCCAGTTGTTGGCTCATCCAAGAGGTAAAGCGTCTGTCCAGTGGCCTTGCGTGAGAGTTCCGATGCAAGCTTCATGCGTTGAGCTTCTCCACCGCTAAGTTGGGTCGCGGGCTGTCCAAGCTGAAGATAACCCAATCCCACATCGACCAAAGTTCCGAGCTTGTCTGCAATCTTTGGAATGTCAGCAAAGAACTCTAGAGCCTCATCGATAGTGAGCGACAAGATTTCAGTGATGTTCTTTCCCTTATAGGTCACTTCAAGAGTTTCTCGGTCGAATCTGTTGCCCTTACACACGTCACAAGTCATAAAGACATCACTCATGAAATGCATCTGCACCTGCAAGAGACCACTACCCTTACACTTCTCACATCTACCATCGCGAGTGTTGAAACTGAATCTACTGGGACCAAAGCCACGGGCTTTCGCCTCAGGCATCTTCGCAAAGAGGTCTCGTATCTCACCAAAGGTCTTCGTATAAGTTGCGGGATTACTCCGGGGTGTTCGTCCTATGGGAGACTGGTCCACCAACACAAACCTGTCAATGTTCTCGATACCTGTTATCGAGTCGTGAGGTCCAGGACGTACACTGGCATTATTCATCTGTCGTGCGAGTGCCTTGTATAATGTGTCGTAGGTCAGCGAACTCTTTCCTGCTCCTGAAACTCCAGACACACAAATTATCTTGTTAAGCGGAAACTCAACAGTTATTCCCTTCAGGTTATTCGCTCGTGCGTTGTTGACCACTACCTGCTTCCCGTTTCCTTTCCTTCTCTTCTCAGGTACTGGAATCTGTTTTTCACCAGCCAAATATTGGGCAGTCAGTGACTTCGGATCAGAAAGAACATCAGATGGAAGTCCATAGGCAACGACTTCACCACCGTGAGTGCCCGCCAGAGGACCGAGATCAATAATGTGGTCTGCTGCAGTTATCGTATCGCGGTCATGCTCAATGACTACTACCGTGTTACCGAGAGACCTCAGATGATAGAAAGTGTCTATCAGTCGGTTGATGTCTCGTGGGTGGAGACCAATGCTGGGTTCATCAAGACAATAAAGAACTCCGGTAAGGGCGGAACCAATCTGTGTTGCCAAACGTATTCTTTGGCTTTCACCTCCCGACAAAGTCATGCTGGCTCTGTCGAGATTCAGATACTCAAGACCAACTGAAATGAGGAACTTGAGCCGGGTTCGTATCTCCTTCAGAACGAGTTCTGCAATCTTCTGTTCCCTCTCTGTCAGCTCAATATTCTCAAAGAAACTCGATGCTTCTTCGATAGTCATTGATGTTAACTCATCGATAGATTTGCCGCTGACAGTCACAGCCAGACTCTCAGGTTTGAGTTTCCTACCCCCACAAGACTCACAAGTTAACTTCCTCGAGAACTCATTCGCAATTCTACGCGCCCACCATTGATAATACTGCTTGTCACTACTCTTACTTGATTCAAAGAGCCTTTCTAACCAGGGAACAAGACCAATCCATTTTCGTTCCACTTCCCAATATGACTCTTCACCTTCCATTCTGTACGAGAGCATTAGATTAGGTTTCCCCCACATAAAGACGTCAACCTGAGCTTTTGTGAAGTCCTTGTAGCGTGTATCAAGTGTGAAATTCTTCAATTCACCGAGTGTTTGGAGTCGTTTCAGAAACCATTGTCGTTCACTTCCATTAACTCGACGACTGATATCACGTACAGTCATGTTCTTGTTTGGAATAATGAGTTCAGGATCAATAGACATTATGACACCGAGACCGTTGCACGTTGGACATGCACCATCAGGACGATTGTAGGAAAACGCCTTTGGCCCAAGCTTCTCGTATTGTATTCCACACTTCGGACACATTAGCTGTTCTGCAAATACAAGATCGGGTTCATCTTCTCGGGCTATAATGGCTGCACCCTCTCCGGTTTCAAGAGCGGTTTCAAGTGAGCCTATCAGACGTTCTCGATTCTTCTGACTTAACTCAAGTCGATCCACGACAACCTCGACATCGTGTTTCTTCCGAGCATCTAGCTGAACATCTTCGATATCATGAATGTCACCGTCAGCTCGGACTCTAACAAATCCACTCTTGAATAGACGGTCCAACTCCTCTTGATGGTTACCAGTTTCTCCTCTCACAACTGGAGCCAAGATGTGAATCCTCTGGCCACCGTTCTCATCTAGTAGTAATCGTGCAGCAGACTCTGCGGTCAGTTGCTCCATGGGCTTGCCGCACTCCACACAGTGAGGAATCCCTATGTTCGAATAAAGTAGTCTCAGATAATCGTGGATTTCGGTACTAGTTCCTACTGTGCTTCTAGGATTCTTAGTTCGACCTTTCTGTTCAATTGATATTGCTGGTGGCAAACCTGTGATTTTATCCACTTTAGGCTTGTCGAGTCTGCCCAGGAATCGTCTAGCATAGGAGGATAGTGATTCAACATATCGTCGTTGTCCTTCTGCAAAGATTGTATCAAACACAAGCGTGCTCTTTCCGGATCCGCTCGGACCAGTGACAACAACAAGACGATCTCGAGGGATGTCTACATCGATCTTCTTGAGGTTATGCTCTTCAGCCTTACGCACCTGTATATAGCCTGTCATCTTCATATCCCTCCTGATGCGCTTCTTGCAGGCTCCAGTAGGTCCTTCATGTACTGACCAGTATAGGATGTCTTACAAACGACAACTTCCTCAGGTGTACCTTCGACGACAATGTATCCGCCTTCATCACCACCTTCAGGACCCAGGTCAATCACGTAATCAGCTGTCTTCACAACATCCAATTGATGCTCAATGACCATCACTGTATTTCCAAGGTCCACCAATCGATGCAAAACCTCGAGTAGCTTCTTGATGTCCGCGAAGTGGAGACCTGTAGTGGGTTCGTCAAGCAAGATTAGTGTCTGTCCAGTGGCAGGACGTGAAAGGAACTTACTCAACTTTATCCTCTGTCCTTCTCCACCACTAAGAGTCGTGGCGGGTTGTCCTAGTTTCACATATCCCATTCCAACGGCACAGAGAGTTTCCAAACGCCGGTAGATTGAAGGTATCCCCTCGAAGAATTTGTAGGCCTCATCAATTCTCATGTCTAAGACGTCTGCAATGTTCTTCCCCTTGAATCGAACCTGGAGGGTTTCTCTATTATACCGCCGACCTTTACACTCACTGCAGGTGACCTGAACTGGTGGGAGGAACTGCATCTCGATGACCTCAACTCCAGCTCCCTTACAGGTTTCACAGCGACCACCTTTTACATTGAAACTAAATCGACCAAGTTTGTATCCGCGAATCTTTGATTCAGGAAGATTAGCGAAGAGGTCTCTCAGAGGGCTCCAGAGTCCGACATATGTGGCAGGATTAGAACGAGGCGTTC
Organism: Candidatus Thorarchaeota archaeon; assembly: GCA_016839345.1. The sequence goes on from JAEOUL010000225.1 coordinate 13,110, forward strand.
GTCCGATAGGACTCTGATCAATGACTATTACCTTATCGAGCTGGTCTATCCCCACAATCTCATCATGAGCACCAGGTTTAGCTTCTGCGTGATGGAACCTACGAGCGAGCTCTCTCTGGAGCGTTTCTACTACAAACGAAGATTTGCCTGAACCGCTGACTCCTGTAACAGCAATGAACATCCCAAGTGGAATCTTCACATTCAGGTCTTTCAGGTTGTTATGGCGACATCCACGGACTTCGATGAATCGTCCGTTTGAGGGTCTTCGCTCTGTAGGAACAGGGATCTCATCCTCACCACGAAGATACTTTGCAGTGAGTGACTTTTTCGACTTGAGAATCTTGTCTAGAGTCCCAGCGACAACAACCTCACCACCCTCTGCTCCAGCACCAGGACCAAGATCTATCACGTAGTCGGCATTCCGAATGGTTTCCTCATCATGCTCAACTACAAGAACAGTATTCCCGAGATCTCTCAGGTTCATCAACGACTTCAACAGTCGCTCGTTGTCACGGGCGTGAAGACCTATACTGGGTTCATCACACACGTAAGTCACTCCAACAAGGTTTGAACCAATTTGACTAGCGAGGCGTATCCGCTGGCTCTCGCCGCCTGCGAGAGATGGAGCTGGTCGTTCCAGTGTTAGATATTCGAGACCCACATCCTGGAGGAATCCTATCCTTCCGAGGATTTCTTTGATAATAGGATCCGAAACTGGTCGAAGTTCTTTCTTGACCTTTACGCTTTCGATGAACTCTCCCAGGTCCTTGATGCACATGCTGCCTAAACTTGATATGGAATGGTTACCGAATGTGATGGCTTGAGACTCTGGTCTTAGACGATGGCCTTTACACACAGGACATGGTTGAACGGACATAAGCCGCTCGATTTCCTTTCGCCTATATTCAGACTTTGTCGTTTTGTAGACTCTTTGTGCCCTCTGCATGAATCCCTCAAACGCTCTCTTGTAGTGACCAGAGTACTTCACTTCATAGTCAACATTCTCGCCTTCCCATGTCACATCATACTTCTCAGTGGTCCCGTAGAAGATTATCTTTTTCTGCTCCTCAGTGAAATCCTTCCATGGCATATCAAGTGTGAAGCCATACTTGTCTGCAACCATCTTGAAGAGGTTTCTTTTGAGTACCCAGTTATCAGGAATCATCGCTCCTTCGTTCAGGGATAGATTAGGGTCTTTGATGAAGAGGTCAGGGTCGAACTCGCGGACAACACCCAAGCCGGTGCAGTTTGTACATGCACCCTGTGGAGTGTTCCA
>JAEOUL010000026.1 GCA_016839345.1 Candidatus Thorarchaeota archaeon
GGTATAGCTACTAAGGCAGAATTGATTGCAGTCGTAACATCATATCCTATCCAGTGACTGGTTATACTGATACTAATATTCACCCCACCATAATTTGTTTGTAATATGATATCAATCCAGTTATTGCTGGGGGGTGTGATTTCAACCTTAGTCATGACATTAGTCACATTTTTCGCTTCAAAATATGCCGAGTAATTCTCCGCATGAACAAATGCTTCCCATTCAGTACTGTCCAATATAAAGAAGTCAATCGACCCGTCTCCACATATCAGGAAAACGTCAATGGATTGATTGAAGGAACTCAAGGGAAAATGCTCATGAAAGGGAACCGTCAAACCATCAACTATTCCCAGATCGTATATCGATTCTATGTTCTCTTCTCTTTCGTACGGAATTGTAAATGAAATAACAGAGCCTACGATGAATCCGATACATATGAACGTAAGGATAATTGAAATCCATTTCCCACTCATTTACATCAGCACCATCAGAATCAATTACCAAAATATCAATTTGAATGAAGATAAACACTTCTTACCCAAATTTATGCTTTTATTCACCTCTATGTGGTCTTTCTTGAATGGAGGACTAATCCTACGATTAGGTTTGAGAACAGATAGGTGAGTAGAACATATGGCCACATATACCCTGCAAAGATGTTCCATCCAACGAGGATCTCCTCTACAGGACGCCCTATCAGGAAACTCCCTCCCCACTCGAACAGAAGCTCCAAGACAAACCATAAAACTCCCACATGGATGAGGTCTATTGTTTCATATTCTTTCACATAACGGAGCAATAGGTACGCGAATACAAAGATGTAGATTATCCTCGTTGTCATTCCAATCTGGTGAGCTATCAGTGTACCCCATAATGGCTCATAGATAAGACCCATGAGAACGAAGAAGTTGAATCCTGAAACAAGGGTTTCCATGAGCCAGACACGAAAGGCAGTAGAGAGAAGATGGATATTCATAGTGGGTAGATACGGTTTTTTGTATATACGCCTTAGCTTTCAAAATGAATAATGAAAAGATGATGTTCTCACTTGGATTCGAACCCCGGGTCTCATTAGGGCTGACATCAATTGATCAAGCTCCATTTTCGAGAAAACACAAGAATAATGATACCTACAATCTGAGGAATCGGTAAAGGTGTTCTCCCGAAAGTAGAAAATGCCTCCACAGAATAGGTGCATATGTCAGGTAGGAAGAACAGAAGTAGAGTCAATGCTATCAGTAGAAAGAATCCCTTATTGCGAGAGATTTTGCCATTCAGAACCAGTAAAACGAAACATGTTGATAGACATCCTATCAACCAGACAATTGTTACAGGCATGGGGGCAGAGTAGGGAAATATGAATTGGGCTGAATTTGGTGGTCCTCCCAATGTGTGGTAATTATAGGATTCAAAAGCCCAAAAACTGCTTGATGTGATAGAGTGCGCTGAAACGGCATCAAGAATCATCCCTCCTGCCCCCATCCCCCAGATTTCAGTTTCTGTCATGCTTGGAGAGAGCATCGTATAGATTGCTAGAAGCGGACTTAACCAATTATGTTGTTTTTGAGGACTTTCCATGCTTGTATCTATTCAATGATAGAAGAAATGACTTGGCATCATTCGAATATTGTACCAGTTTACGCAAAAGGAAAAGTGGTGCGCTCACCGGGACTTGAATTCCCGACCACGTTCGAAACTGAACGCAGTTCCCGGTTCCCGACCACATCCGAATTGGATGTGATTGCCGGATCCGTGGCAGGGATCCATCATAGCCCCTAGACAATGAGCGCTGTAGAATTGAGCGCGACTGTGAGCGTTAAAAAGTTTGTCAAAGGCTCACTCTAATTTATCGAACTCATTAATGCTCAGCATATGAAAAGTCGATTCACACTCTATAGCATTAGTATGGCCTCTTCTCTCATCAAGCATCATCCGAGTCCCGCCGACCCAGTAACCTGTCTTCCTCTCTGGTAACCATTTTCTGGGGAATAAGTATGTTCCACTGGCTGTTTCGAAGCTCTCAAGATACTCCAATGATCTTCTGAACCATTCACTCTTGCGAGCTACTGGGAATTTTGACATAAATTCCATTGTGAGTAGCAACTCTGCAAACTCCCCCCCTTCAGGATTATTTTCGTATCCTGGAAGATGTACGGTCCATCCCAACACGTAGTATCTAGTGCCATATTTTGCTAATCCATAACCCCACGGCAATCTTTGATATTCTTCAGACAGAACCATCTTAATTACTCTATCTAGCTTCTTTCTCTGATCTAAGTGCTTCAGAACACTCTTGCAGTTTGCAAGCCCTCTAATATCATGAATCCATGGCAGCATAAAATTTTGGTCGCGATAGAGATCGGGGTTCACAAGTTCATACACACTCTTCTTTGGGATTCCTTTGTAATCTGATTTGCTGACAAAGATTTGTGAAAAATCTGGGTTCTTTGCAAACTCGAACAAACAATCCAATCGCTGAGTCAACTGAGAGAGTACTGGTTGAATAGTATGATATCCAGCATATGCCAAGAACGAGGCGATGACAGTTCTGAAGAAGACTGAATGGGGTTTCTCTGTGGGTGTATCTAAATTCTCAGAGAGCCATACTCGAAAGGGAAGAGTCCTGCCATCAAATGGTTGAAGTCCTGCCCTGAGACCAAGTTGCACGAGTTTCCCCATCACATTCTCAAAGGCATCTATCCTGCTAGAATGAATGCTATTAAAATCGAGATTCGGTCTTAACTGGCTTAACCATTTTATCACTTCTGAACTTCCTAGCATCTCATGGAGGGCATGACTAACTAATCCTATATCTTGCTCATTAAGAATGTCAACTAGAGTACGGAATCTAATTGAAGGTCCTGCATTGCATAAGAGCCAATGTGCAAGTTTCAATGATTCCATGTCATCCCTTCCCCACTTGAACCATATCTATTCTCCTCTTTCGATTTTGGCGATACAGTGTTAAGGAAGAATGATTCCAATTCGACAAGGTGAAGGATATGACTCGATTGGATGGTCTCAAGAAGAACATCATGCATGATATCTATGAGAAACGGATGATACTCACATCGGTTCGTGATAGAAGTGAGGGGTGGACTCTTCACTCAGGTCTCTGGAGTCCCTTTTACATCCAACTTAGAGTCCTTAGCTCGTTTCCTGCCACTCTGAAACTAGTCGGAGAAGCACTATCTATCCTGTTAAAGGAAGAAGCACCTTCAGTTAACCGACTTGTTGGTATTGCTTTTGCTGGCATCCCAATTGCTACTGCTGTTTCAATTGCATCTGGTATTCCTGCCTGTCATACTCGCAAAATCCTTGGAGTTCGCACTGAGCAGGAGCTTCTTGACGCCATTGCCAATTATGGTCAGCATTCACTTATGGAGGGAGAAGTGGAAGATGGTGATACACTCTGCCTGATTGATGACCTTGTAACAGGAATGGAAAGTAAAGTTGTAGCACGTGAACAAGTGTTGGCAGAAGTAAAGAAACGAGGAATCGCAGACGTTAAGGTTGATGACATCGCTGTGATAATTGATAGGCAGCAAGGGGCAAGAAAACGAGCAGATGCCTTGAACATTAAATTACATTCATTGATCAATCTTGTTGATGAAGGACTTCCTTTCATAAAGGACGCAATGTCTGAGGAGGAATATCGTATTGTATCCGAATATCTTTCAAATCCCTCTGAGCCAAAGAAGTAATGGTTAGGTCACCATAGAAACTAATTTCTTAGTCAATACCCTTACAATGAATTCCTATGAGCGCTAAGAACCCCCTTGAAAACTTGCTAAAACTTGCATTATCCATGTCTACACGTCATCACGAATATTACGATGAGACCGCAAATAAAGTCGGGACTCCACAAGTCAAAGCGCTTCTTCGTGTTCTTGCTGATACTGAGCGTGATTTGATAATTGAGATACAGGATATGATTGTGACTGGAGTTCTTGACGAAATTGAAGAAATGGGAAGAGTGGAGGTTGGTGCAGATCCTCCAGACGACACTCCTTTTGCCCCAGAACGAAATAACACAGACCCGCGAATCTTTGTATGTAACAAGGCTCTAGAGCAAGAAGTCAAGGGATATACCTTCTATCTCTCAATTGCAGCACGAGCGAAGTCTGAACTTGTGAGTCGTGTGTTTGAGTATCTTGCATTCATAAAATCAGAACAGATTGAGCGGATTCGAAAAGTATGTGAGACCTTCTAATTTTGGGATATATGATAGAAAGCTCTTTTTGATTAGACAACACTATTCTTCTTGCTATGCCAGAGAGGAGTTCAGTTCAGAGTATGCTAAAGGTTGCTCTTACAACTTCAGCAAATCACTATGATTTCTATCTGAAAGCAGCTAA
>JAEOUL010000226.1 GCA_016839345.1 Candidatus Thorarchaeota archaeon
CAGTAATTCCTACTCTATCAAAATTACTGGTAGTTGTAAAGATATGTACATCATGCATTCGTGATTGCATCTTTGAAAGATTGTAAACAAATCTCTCACTTCCGCCCATTTGCTCACCTAGAAATGGACAGACATGCGATATTTTCAAGAGCAAATCCCCCTAGTTTCACGACAGCACATATTGTACTGTATAGATTGACATCAGTTCTCTTAAGTCTTAGTCCATTGAAGTGCATATCTAGTGATATAGGCTGTAAAAAGAAACACAATACCGATTATAGGATAAAACCAGAAATCGGGCCAAAGGAGATTGAATGAGAACGGAAATTTAAGCGGATAGAGAAGATAGAGACCAACTTCCTCCCAAGGATACATCACAAGATCCAAAATGAGATGACTGACGCATCCTATGAAAATCAATATGGCTCTGTTCCTGAAGTCGGTATTTTCGAGATTAAAGCATGCAGCTCCAAAATATGACAACACAATAGCACCCAGAATTGAGTGGAATGCATAGCCTAGTTCTATCCATTCTAGAAAAGTACCTGTAAGCAACCAGGATATTGGACGTTCAATGTCAATCAACAACGCGCCGAGAACTATCAACATCTGTTCAATTCTATTGTCATCCCTTCTAACTAGTAGTGCAATTGATGCTCCAACCATCAGGTGTGTTAGAACATCAGGCATCGTCACGCCTCCTTGGCACGAATGCCAGACTTTTGAAGTCTATAGTAAAGATTTGGAAGAATATCACACCAAACAGAATGATACCCGGAACAGAACGAATTATCGAACTACTGTAATCCAAGACATAGAATTCATGAAGAAATACAGTTCGATTATGAACAGTACCTCGGATGTAAATACGATCTCCAGGGACTATCATTGGTGGGTCCCATGCATCACGGCGAATAGAGAGAAACATTTCTTCAGGAGTTGATATATAAAAATTAGGTCTCAAATACCAAACACTTTCAACTGTTGTCGTGGATGATATGTTTTGATCATAGAATACAGTTGGATTGTCCCGGACGATATCAAGGTCTACAAACGTGTATTTAGATTGAGAATATGGAATCGGTTGTAGAAGACTATTGACTACTATGAGGACAATGAACAGACCAAGAACTCCTAGACCCTTTTTCAGTTCGGGACGGACCATCCTCATGGTGTAGAGCTTCCTTGTAGAGCTTTTCTAGCCTCCTCAAGCCCTTTGAGATCGTTGATTGGAATCCAAGTATTAGATGGGATATTAGTTCCAAACAATCGACCTTCCTTTGCTATTAATGGACAGATAATATTCTCAAACGAAGATTCAACCTCGAGAGAGACCATCTTCCGGAAATACTCGTAGACCTCTGAATCGAAAATAGTAATCCCTGTATGTGCAGGAATAGCCACTGGCGGATACTTGGAGATGTCCTGTACTTTTCCTTTACTGATGATCAATCCAGAGTATTGAAAGGGAGTCTGAGGAACTACAACAAATGTGCCGATACAGCCATTCTTTCGACCCTTAAGATGACCCTCAATGAAGACCTCACCATACGGTCGTTTTATTCCAACTATCACATCATCAGGATTGTGAACAATAGAGGTCAGCTTGTCATCGATTGATCCATTATTTAGTGCATTCAGGATAGCTCCAGCATTCCCAACCTTCTTTCCTTCAGGATCTTCGGAGTATCTGATTTCAACTCCCCATCTAGACCCATCGCCAAGATGTTCCTCCAACTTGTCAGCAAGAAATCCTGTCAAAACCACGAACTTGTCGATGCCGCACTCAGCATAATCCTGAACGGTCTTCTCGATCATGCTCCTCTCACCGTCGATTTTAATCATGACCTTGTTGATTTCTTCACTATGAGTTTCTGCACGGATTCTGGTTCCCTTTCCACCAGCAGGCATCACAACAACAGTATCTGCTTTCTGCGCTTCAATCTCTTCTTGGGAAACCTTTGTGGTTGTATCCTCAGTGTTGATTCTTGACTGAAGTTCAGCCATGATTGATTCGAGAGTATCGGGCATGAGGGTTCAAAAGAGCCCTGACCATCATTCTTCAAAAATCTTGTGAGGTCACTTTTATTACTCAGTATCCGTTTCACTGGCCATTTGAGCCATCTCTTCGAACAGAGCAAGTGTCTTCTTGGCTTCCTCAGGTTTCATCCGCTCGATTGCGTATCCAGTGTGGACTATGACATACTCACCAACTTCAAGACCAGGAAGTAATGTGACACAGACTCTCTTGCTTACTCCACCAAAGTCGACCTGAGCAAAGTCTCCATCAATAGATAGAACCCGTGCAGGAACTGCAAGACACATTGTGACCGCATCGAACTCCACGTAATTTCTTTAGAATCTTATGAAATGTCCGGATTCAACTGACATACTGATGATATACACCTAACTCATCGGCTTTTGTAAATGCCAAGTCCATCTCTTGACTTGTCACAGGACGTGCAATGTCAGAAAACCGCTCTCTCTCCCTGGGAACTCTGTGTGTAGGTCTATACTGACCCATGATGTTTACCATACAATTGGGCATATGCTCTGCTATCCACTCAAGAATTGGAATGGTGCAACACTCCAAATGGTTTGGCATTACGAGATGTCGAACAATGACCTCACCGTAGTTATAAGCCATGAGGTGATTTCGAGAAACTACATTGAAGTAGTTCTCCACACCTGAGAGTCGTTTTGCACATTCGTTGTTTCCATATTTGAAATCTGGGAGCCAGACATCAAAGATATCGACGAGCAGACGCATTGTTTCTTCAGAACAGTACAGGTTCGAGTTCCAGAGTTGTGTCACATTCGAGGTCTGATGGACAAGTGAAGCGATGATTGTGTGAGTGTTCGGGATTGGGTCTCCACCCACATAATTGATGTTCAAACCCCCCTGTCTGAAGAGGGCTTCTGCGATTGATGCAACCTTTTCGGGTCCAGCAGGTTGCCCAGAGTTTGGATTTGTCGAGATGTCGTCATTCTGACAGAAGACGCATCCAAAGCAACATGATGCAAAGAAGATAGTCCCACTGGGAACAAGTGGAGCCTCCTCACCTGAATGAAGGAACGCTGAAGACACTCTTGATGTGGTTCCAAGTTTGAACCATCCCTTTTCATCACGAGTTCTGTCTGCACCACATTTCCGCTCACAGAAGTGGCAGTCTGCAAGTATCCTGTGTGCAAGCTCTATCTTAAGGTTCAGAAAGTTACGTTCGAGGGTTGAAACGGGTCCGGGAACCTCATCACTCCTATCAACAGATTTTACGAGCTCTGTGAATTTCTGCGAGTCCTCTGCGTGTACTCTCCATAGCTCCTCAGATGAGGAATCAAGATCTATCTCACAAGACTGAGATTTTGCGATAAGATACTTCGCAGTTCTCTTCTGGTCTATTATATCTCTATACCTTGAAAGTCGACGTACAACCTCAGGGTCACCCCATGCACGTTTCGCATCTGGTCGAATCAGTCTCCACATAACACTACAACAACAGCTAATTCTCGATAAAAGGTCTATGAGAGTTAAAACATCGAAACGGGAGCACCCGGAGAAGAAGTTTCAACAAGATAGGCAATCGTAGCCGCAAGAGTTGTGACTCGGTTCTTAAGCCATAATGGAGTGATGTTTCGATCACTACTCAGTATTTTTCGAGAGGCTAGTAGACTTGGCTGGGTGTAGGGAAGGGTAGAGAAAATCGTCTTATCCGGTAGTGTCCTAAAATACCAGTCTTTGAACTCCTTGGCATGTTCCTGATTCCTCTCTGGATGGTTGAAATCATCCAATCTCATCCAGTTCAGTGCAAAGACAGCATCCGCATCATCGAACGACCCCTCGAATTCGTCAACCTCTTCATACAGAACATTACAACATTGTGAGGTGTCCTCAGCTACTCTTCTCACTCTGTTAAGAAAAGAGAACTTGTAGGGAGTTACTAGACGGACATGAGCACCGAAGGCAAGTGCACTGATGAGTGTACTGTTTGCAGGAGCAGGGTTTGTGAATGAAGTTCCAAACCCCCACGTGATTACAATCTGTTTTCCAGTCAACCCATTCAGACAGGACTCCAAGCCAAGTAGAGTCCCAAGTGCGGACTGCCACGCATAGACATCGTCATGCATACTAGCGAATGGCACTGCAGAAGCGTCAGCAAACTGCTTTGTGAGCATCCTTCCTTCACCGAAGGTTTCACTACTAGAGAATGCTGTCAACAGAATATCTGATGCTTCACTTGACAGTCTCACAGAGTCAAGAAGTTCCTCTGTGGACAGGCTGTCAGCATCTTCCCAACCCATGTCAACCACATTGTGATTAAGACGTGCTGCAGTCATTTGAGAGATCTTGGATTCATATGGTGAAGCGCCATGAAGTAACCTACCTACGACCTTGACATTCTCAAGAAACTTGAATCCAGATACTTCGATTTCTTTTGCAATCTCAAAGATTCTATGGAGCACGGGTTTACTCGGAAGGTCATCACTGTTCGACATATCTAATGCGCAATCCTTCGAATTGTCTGATAATAGTTTCCCATTTTGGTACAAGATGATGCCCAAGGGAAGGCTTATGTTTGCAATGGCTGGCTCCCCTGTAAGAGGCACCGTCTATGAGTCGTTTTGAAGACCTTCTCAAAAAGATAAAACGCAAAGAAGCAAAGGTTGCAGTGATTGGACTTGGTTACATTGGTCTACCAACTGCGCTCTTCTATGTAATGCGAGATCTAGAAGTCAGAGGTATTGACACAAACAAGGATCTCATTGATGAACTGAAGGAAGGAAGGATTTCAATACATGAGGAGGGTCTTGGTGAGATTGCCTCAGAATATCTTCCAAAGATGACGTTGCAGACAACATATGATGGCATCGAGGATTCTGATGTCTGCGTACTATGTCTTCCGAGCCCAGTGGATGAGAACGGAAAGCCTGTCATAAAACACCTTGAGGATGCGGTGACAAACATTGCCAAGAGAATGAAGACAGGGTGTCTTGTTTTGAATGAGAGTACGGTTCCTGTTGGAACTACCCAATCTCTATTTGATCTGTTCTCAAGATTGAGTAGGTTGGAAAAGGAAGAAATCTGGTTTGCTCACTGTCCAGAAAGAGTTCTTCCGGGGAAAGTCGTTGAGGAGATGGATACAAACCACCGACTTGCGGGAGGAACCAGTGACGATGCAACAAAACTAGCAGTTGCTTTCCTTCAATCAGTCTTCAAACCCGAGCTTGTTCATCCTACAAGCTCAGGTGTGTCTGAAACTGCCAAACTGGCTGAGAACGCCTTCCGTGATGTAAACATTAGCTATGCAAATGAATTGGCCAAGCTCTGTACCAGTTTCTCTATTGATGTGTCAGAGGTCATCAAATTGGCAAATCTTCATCCTCGTGTGTCAATCCTGAATCCAGGGCTTGGCGTGGGAGGTTACTGTCTACCAAAGGATGGATGGATCTTGGTAGAATCAGCTAGGGCCAAAGGAGGTGAAGCAGAGCTGATCCCTGCTGCCCGGCGTGTCAATGATAGTATGCCAACGCATGTGTCGAAGAGAATTCAGGAAGAGGTCTTGACAAGAAAAGTTAGGGCAACAGTTGGACTCTTGGGTCTTGCATTCAAAGAAAATGTGTCGGACACACGTAACAGCCCGACAGTAGAATTACTGAAATCACTCACCTCATTTGATATCAAAGTCATTGTTTACGACCCACTCGTGGCAGAATCCTTTGGGGCGAAGAAGGTAGATAGCATTGATGACTTTCTCACGTCCTCGGATATCGTTGTAATGTGTGTGGGACACAAACAGATTCTGAATGAACTAAAAGGCAAGAATCTCTCGGACAAAGTATTCTTCGACCCAAGAAATATGATGCCAGAGTTGAGATCAAAAGTCAAGAAGTATGTTGGTCTTAGTGTGTAACTGTTTCTGGGTAAACCATATCAAGCTAGAAGAAATCACACAACTGGGAGATTTGTGCACAATGCCAGTTAGCCCGATTGACTATGGTAGATATGGACATCCTGAGATGGTCGAGATATTCGAGGAGGAATACCGTCACCGACTCTGGTTGAAGATAGAAGCGGCAGTTGCCAAAGCCCAGGCATCTGAGGGACTCATCCCTAAGGAAGCCGCTAAAGACATCGAAAAGACAGCCAGACCCAACATAGTCACGCTTGCTAGAACTATGGAAATTGAAAGTAAGACCAGACATGACGTCGTGGCTCTTTATGAAGCAATAGCTGAGAAATGCGAGGGTTCTGGAGCAAGATGGGTTCACTTCGGATTGACGAGCAACGATATCAAAGACACAGCTCTTGGTCTCCAAATCAAGGGAGCCTATGATGTGCTCTTGCCTCAACTGGATGTTCTCTGTGATACAATTATCAGGAGAGCTGAGGAAACAAAGGAACTCATCACTGTAGGAAGGTCTCATGGGCAACATGCTGTCCCTATCACTTACGGACTTAGATTTGCTGTCTGGTTGGATGAGATGCGAAGACACAAACTCCGTTTACGAGCAGCTCGTGAGAGTGCGATTGTGGGTAAAATTGCGGGGGCAACAGGAAGTCATGCTGCTATGGGGCAAGTGGGAATCAAGATTCAGAAAGAAGTCTTAGAAGAACTAGGCTTACAAGTCCCAATCGCCACAACACAGATTGTCCAACGAGACCGTCTTGCTGAGGTTGTGACAACACTCGCAAATCTGTCTTCTAGTATTGACAAGATAGTCACAGACCTTAGGAATCTTCAACGCAGTGAGATTGGAGAGACCTTTGAACCATTTGCCAAGGGGAAGCAAGTAGGATCCTCTGCTATGCCGCACAAAAGAAATCCTGTGACCTGTGAGAAGATTTCAGGACTCGCTCGCGTGGTCAGATCCCTTGTACCACCTGCACTTGAGAATGTCGTCAGTTGGGAGGAACGTGACATAACTCATTCCTCAACAGAGAGATTTCTCATTCCTCAGGTATTCATTCTTTCCGATTACATAGTCAGGGAACTGAATCGTGTCTTGGAAGGACTCGTCATAGACAGGGATGCTATCAAAAGAAACCTAGATTTGTCTAACCAATCCATTTTGAGCGAACTCATAGTTACGGCATTGACCAAGGAAGGGTTCGAGCGGCCAAAGGCACATGAAAAGGTCAGAGCGCACAGTCAGGTTGCCATCCAGAGTGGCAAGGGACTCCTCGATATTGTGAGAGCAGATCCTGATTTCACCGAACTCGTAGAGAAGGGTGGATTGGATATAGAGAAGTACTATGATGAGATTCGAGAGGTTTCTAAGGAAATTGTGAAGAAGGCTGTATTTGAATATCGGAAAACTCTACCGAGGTAGACAGAAAGATATGGCAAGATGATACGACAAAGAGTGTGATTAACATGAAGAAACTGCTAGTGACGCTAACTCCAGCCGAGAGCAAGAGGCTCATTGCACGGGGTCTGCTTGCAACCGATACTGTTCAGAAAGCTCTCAAGAATGGATACCTCTGCATAACAATGGGTACAACCTCAAGCTACCTTGTTGAGGAGATTCTGGGCGAGTATGATAAAACCCGTCATATTGCAGGAATAGTTGTCCCCAAAGGCTTGGCAGCAACTGATGGAAAAACAAGAGCCTTTGATGCGATTTTCCACAAAGGTGAGTACCTGGACAACAAGAAAGTGATTGATGTAATTGAACACATGGATTCAGAGGATGTAATCATCAAGTCCGCAAATGCTCTCGACGAGAACTATGTCCCCATTGTCCTACTCGCCCATGATACAGGAGGTACAGTCGGTTCTTTCATTGGACCTGCTGCAACTAAGAATATCAAAATCATCGTACCTATAGGACTGGAGAAATCTATTCCAGTGGCTCATGAGGAGTTCTGCGGCCGGTTTGGGCGTGATGACTGGGATTATGCAATCGGAATGCCAGTTGGTGCTATTGCTCTAACGCAAGGAATCGCATTTACTGAGATTGAGGCTATTGAAGCACTCTTTGATGCAACAACCATTCCAATTGCCGCCGGTGGTGTTAATGGAGCAGAGGGTTCAGTATCCTTATTCATTGAGGGTGGCGATGAAGAGATAGCTCGCGCGCACGAGTTTTTTATGGACCTGAAAGGTGAACCACCATTCCCGAAAGTTGATACAGTGAAGTAACCGGAGTATTTTGACATGGAACAGGATGTTGTAATCAAGACTGAGGGTCTGACCAAGATTTTTGAACTGGGTAAGAAGCACGAAGTCACTGCACTAGACAACGTCAGTCTTGATATTCGACGTGGAGAGGTTTTTGGTCTCTTGGGTCCCAATGGAGCGGGTAAGACTACACTCATCCGTATCTTGGTTGGATTACTTAGTCCAACCAAAGGAAAAGCTTCAGTTCTGGATTATGATGTCGTGGAGAACATAGATGAAATAAGAGAGAAGGTTGCACTGCTCCCACAAGAAGCAGGAATCTATGAACGACTGACTGCTAGAGAGAATCTAGTGTATTATGGAGGGCTCTATGGGATTCCAGAGGATGTTCTCAATGAACGAGCCGACAATCTTCTAGACATTGTTGGTCTGCGTGAGAAAGAGGACTATCAGGTCAAAGGTTTCAGTGGTGGAATGAAACGTAAGGTGTTGGTAGCCAGGGCACTCATCATTGAGCCAGAAATAATCTTCATGGATGAACCAACCACTGGTGTCGATACGATTGGAGCTCGGGTTGTTAGAAATCTACTGAAGA
>JAEOUL010000227.1 GCA_016839345.1 Candidatus Thorarchaeota archaeon
CAAATACTCGCATCTTGCGAACATCTGACTCTCGTGCATAAGGGAATTTCGCTTGATGAGAAGCTGGAAAATAGCTGCTCGAAGGGAGATGCTTAAAACGGAGTCCTTCTAGTTTCGGAGTTGGTGAATTCACACGTTGGTTGGCAAGAATCACGTTGCAGTGGACTGCATCGATGTACACCGCGAGTTCCAAGATGGCTCAAGAGTCATCAAAGTACTTCAAGGTACAAATCTCCGAGTCGATCGTGGTGAGTTTGTAGCAATCGTAGGGGCTTCCGGTTCTGGAAAGACCACATTGCTGAATCTCATTGGAGGACTTGACCAGCCAACTTCTGGTAAAATTCTCATAGATGGTGAGGATATTACTCTCCTTAATGATGAAAAGATGTCAGAAGTACGACGGCATAAAATTGGAGTCCTGTTCCAGGATCAACATCTACTCCCAATATTCACTGCACTCGAGAATGTTGAGGTGCCTATGCTTCTTGATGATGTCCCAGAAGCGGAACGTAAAGAACGAGCCATGAAAATTCTCCAAACTGTTTTTGTTGACCATAGATCTCAACATATGCCCCATGAACTTTCAGGAGGAATGCGCTCACGCGTTGCATTAGCACGAGCTCTGGCCAATGACCCCGCTGTCCTGCTATGCGATGAGCCTACTGGTGACCTTGATCACACCACAGGTGGAGAGATTATCCAGTTGATGCGAAATCTTGCAAAGACCCAGAATCGTGCAGTGATTGCTGCAACACACGATCCTGAAACTGCACGAATGGCTGACAGGATCCTATTGCTCCGCGATGGAGTTCTTGTTGACGAACTTGTTGGTGACTTCTTTAAAGCCAGTAGAGTTGATGTTGGGACAACTAAGAATGGTACTCCGCGTGAAACATCTGCTTTGGAGTGATCTGAGTGGGTTTAGCTAGAAAGACCCGGAAAATCGAAAAGAAGGGCAATAGAGCCTATGGACTTTCCTATGCTATGAGTTCTATTCGAGCTAATCCCTTTCGAGCAATTAGTCTAGCACTTACACTCAGTCTAGGTATCAGTCTCTTTGCCTCAACAATGGTCTGGGGTGATACTGGGGTCTATGTAAGCATCTACGAGTATGTTGAACAAAATGCATTCCAACTTCAAATATCTTCAGAGTTGGGTGATTATGGAGAGTTGAGTCTTGCTGAAGAATACATACAACAAGACCCTTTGGTTGAACAGACGTATAGAATTAACTCAACTATTGGAATAGTCTGGGGAACGGAGTTAGACGATAGCACTGTGTATGATATTGATGGTCATGTATACAGTGATGGCATGAAGGACTGTAGGGTCATCTTTGTTGATAATGATTTTCTCCAATTGACAGAGCAGGAGTACTGGATTCAAGGGTCTTTTCAACTTGGAGCAGGAGAGATAGCAGTTTCTGCAAATTTCATCTATTACTACAATTCACTCTATGATTACGAACCACAGATTAACGACACGATAGATATTGAACTTCTCACTGAAGTGACTTCAACTGAACCAAATATGATTGGCAATCTTGGAAGGATTAGCCTGACTGAATTGAAGATTGTAGGAATATATAATCCCAAGCCATTAAATTCAATTATTGAACAAGCACTTCCCTCAATGTCCAGGGCACATCTGAATAACACGAATCTCCGTTATCCCGTTCTTGGATTGCGTGACAGTGTGATGATTCTGAAAGATTCAATCCCTACCAACTCACTCCCAGAGGATAGTTATTTTGAATCTTCGACCTTGGTTCGGTTCTCCGCAGGCGCATTGGCTGTGTCAGGTCCAGAGAATATTGCATCCAACCTTTTCGGTTTGGCAGATCGAGTGGACCAACGATTCAGTATTGAATGGGTTGGGATTGGGAAAATCCAGGAGATGCAAACATCTGTTAATACCTATGTTTCTACTCTCTCACTCTCTATCTTGGCTCTCCCCATCATTCTTCTTGCACTATTCTTCTCAGTCTTTGCTGCTGATACTTTCATGGCTCCCCGAACAGTAGAAGTCGGTATAATCCGGTCCAAAGGTGCATCCTATTCCCAAGTTTCGAGCATTTTCCTTTGGGAAACTCCCATCATTGGTTCCTTGGCTGTTGTGTTTGGTATCGTCTTCAGTGTCCTCTTTGCTCCATTGATACCATCAAGTTTGGACTTCATGTCATTTGACTGGAGTATTTACACATACTACCTGTCACAGACAGTCATTTCCACAAGTACACTTCTGAGATCAATTGGATTGACTGTTTTACCCAGTATGCTATTCATACTCTATCTTGGCAGGAAAGCCGCCTCGACCGAGATTGGTCTTACTCTGATGGAGTTCACAGAAGATCCTACTGAGCATGTTGAATCCCATGGATTTACTATCGGCGCTTCGGTAGTACTTCTCTTAATTGTGGTCATCATGATGTACTTACTTCCCAAAGATCCCATGCTATTCCTCTTGGAGATTGGACTTGGTACTGCTTCATGGTTCTTTATTGCCTATAATGGATCTAGAGTTTCACGTGTTGGACTCGCTCGAATCTCCGAGAAACTCTCTTTTGTCCTTGGTCAGAAGAACCTCATATCAGCTGGCTATCTCAGAATGCGTAAGGGACGTATCATTCCACTCATGGTTGTTCTTGCGCTCACAATGTCATCAACAATTGCGTTTGCTGTTCAATCAGAGAGTCTTAAGGTTGATCTCTCCCGAGAGGTTGATTATGCTATAGGTGCGGATATTCGCATTGATTGTACAGCGAAAGAGCTGAGTTTCAATGACACACTGACTTCAATTGAGGGTGTTGAACGAGTCACACCTGTTCTTACAACTTGGGCGCGGATTGGAATTGATGAAATAACGCTCGAAGCAATATACCCGGATGAATATGCAGAGATAGGACACTTTGATCAATCGAGTTTTCCAAACTCCGACCCTACTACAGTACTTGCAGCACTTGAAGCTGCGCCAAATGGCATCATTATCAGCGATTTTCTTTCATCTCGGCTGAATAAGCCTGTTGGAGATAATCTGACCTTAGAAATGGAAAGTCCGCTTGGAATCCAACAAGTCATGTTCACCATAGTTGGAGTTGTACACAGCGCACCAGGCTTTGGATATGCCTCTATAGCAAACATGCCCTATTCCACTCTAGGATCAGGATTTGGTTTCCAGACAGGTTATGGTGGTTTTCTCATTGCAAATCTAGATTTTGTAGCATTTGAAACAGGGATAGAAACTGTTGAGCTCTTCTTTGGAGAACTATCTCAAACAGCCAACAAAACACAAATTCTTGAAGATATGCAGACTATGCCAGATATCTATCCAAATATCCCTTCAGAGTTCGACCTAAAAACGCATTCACTATACACATCGCTGTTTCTCAATACAGTGGAGGGACTATTCTCAATTGGTTTCCTCATGTCATTGATACTCAGTATTTTTGCATTATCAATATCACTAGGTTCGGTAGTTCGAGAACGTCGGAAAGAGTATGCTGTGATGCGTGCAATAGGAGGGTCGAAACGTCAAGTCGTGAGTATGGTATTTTCTGAATTTTCCGGTGTTGTTCTTGCATCACTAGCGTTAAGCATAATCCTTGGAGCTGTCTTTGGATTTGTAATGGGCTTCTTACTAAATAATATGAGTCCCTTCTCAAGAGTCTTGGGAGCCACTATATCGTTTCCACTTGGCTTTCTCTCGATAGTCCTTTTCCTAGAAATCTTCACGATGGTGATTGGATCCTATCTGCCAGCGCGAGAAGCAGCAAACACAGACCCCGCAGTGGTTCTGAGAAATATGTGAGGTGAGAAAGTGGCGAGAAAGAAATCTAAAGGAATTCTGAAAGGCAATCGGCTTTGGGCCATGAGCCACGCAATCTCCTCTCTCAAGACTTACAAAATACGAAATATCGGAATTGCTATTATTCTGGCAATTTGCGTGGCCATTCCAACAACTGTGTTTGCATGGACGAATACAGGCACTCGAATCGCAGTTGAGGATTTCATCAACAACAACCCGTACCAGCTAAGTGTAATTGACCCTGGAGCAGACCGTCATTTTGAAGATCTTTTAGAAATAGAGGACTGGATTGTATCCAGTCCCTATATCGAGTATGCTCGGATGACTCCAAGTACTGTAGGTATTCTAAGGATTGATGGCGTTACAACAGAGTGGGATGAATACCGACCTACTGATGTAGTGTACAATGATGGAATCAAAGATACACGTGTTATTGTAGTAACTCCAGAAATCCTTCAAGAATGGTCCACCGAACTGGCATGGACTGGAAATAATTCCATTGGACCAAATCAAATCTTAGTTTCACAATATTTCATCGATACAGCGGAAGAGGTCACAGGCGTTGTAATAGGGATTGGTTCGGAGATTGGTATTGATATTCTTCGTAATTACTATGTTCCAGACCCCCGAATTCCATTTGATCCACTCCCCCTTGACCGTATCATTGTGAGAAACCTGACAGTTGCAGGAATATTCGATGTAGTGACATGGTCAATTCTGGCTCAGTCCTACCCCGCTGTCATACGTCCCAGTTGGCGATCTGATGCAAGTGACGCTGCCATGGGCTTGCGTGATTCAATTCTTATTCTTGAAGAAACCCTTGATAAAGAAACGGTTGAAAAGATCACTACCACCGGATACTTTTCACCGGTGGAGTTTTTCCGTGGTTCAGTACGTGGACTTATTGATGGTGGACCTTCCAATGCAGCATTCAATTTACGAGATTTGAAAATCCAAATTCTGGAGAATAATATTGTATTTGATGTGTTTGGAGAAAGTTTCCTTGATGATCTTCAGATGCATATCTCTACATATTTCTCTGGTCAAGTACTGATTATCCTAGCCATACCAATCATGATCATGAGTCTGATGCTGACACTGTTCACATCTGAAACATCCGTTGCTCAGAAGAAAGGTGAAGTTAGTGCACTAAGAGCAAAAGGAGCCTCATTCAATCAGATATTTTCAGCATTCATTTACGAGTCGTTAATACTTGCGAGTTTTGGATATATTTTGGGAATCATTCTAACCACATTTATGGCTCCACTTATGGGCTCTTCCACTGGTTTATTGTCATTTGATCCTGTTTTGTATGATCAGTATCTAACCAAACTACTGATACCTGGTCAATCTTTAGCACTTGCAGTTGCTATCACTATGTTCCTGCCAGCTGCATACTTGGTTCATGTGGCACGACGAATTGATGTTGGTGAAATCGGTCAACCTACAGCAAGGATGACCTATGAAGTGCCAGAAGAAGTAAATATGTGGTACTATGTGCTTGCTCTAGGAGGAACACTCTCAATCCTTCTCCTAATGCCTATTCTGATTAATCCTGTTGGTCAGATTGCTTTAATTCAGATACTCATTGCTGCAATGTTGCTATTTGCCGCATCATATCTCGGTTCTAGAGCCATGCGCCTGGTCACTGCGAAGGCATCTGAGAAAGCTGGTGGCTTGATGGGAGAAAAGAAACTGTACATGACACAAAGTCTCAAGAGACGCAAAGGTCAGTTTATTCCACTCCTTGTCATCTTGACCATGACATTGACTACAACTTCAATGATGCTAATTCAAACTGCGAGTTTTCAGAACACACTAGAAAATGAGGCAAATTACGCTTTAGGTTGTGATTTGAGGATAGAGGTCTATGACCAACCTTTAGATTGGACTATCACATTATCGAGTTATTCCGGCGTAGAAGCGGTGACTCCCGTACTCGAACTATTATCCTACTTTGAGGATGAAGGATTCTATCTTGAAGGATTAGACGCAGATACCTACTTGGAAATAGGGAACTTCAAGGAAACAAGTTTTGTTGATGGTTCGCCTGAAACTGTATTGAGCAATCTTCAAAATACTGCTAATGGCATCATCATCAGTCAGTATTATGCCACAGAATGGAATGTATCTTCAGGAGATACGATACAGATTGATGTTCCCACGTTTGATCAAATTGGGACCACTGAAAATTTTGTGGTGGTCGGAGTGATGAAAAGTGCGCCTGGTTTTGGTATGGCATCCACTCGTGACCTCAAGGGTATACCCTTTGGTACATATTTTGGCTTTCAGCCTGGAAGAGGAGGGTTCGCACTAGTCAACCTAGCCTTTCTATCCATACACACTGGGTTCCACACAGCTGATCTATTTCTAGCTATGACAACATCTTTTGAAGATGTATCTCCCCTACTAGAGTTCTTGGACTCTGAACGTTGGATGGAATACTACACGCCTGAAACTATAGAGTTCAGTTCGAACAGTGTAGCCGGACTATTTTTGGCAGGACTAGAGGGTCTCACGATGATCAGTTTCATCACGTGTGCAGGCATGGGCATTGCTTCTATCGTTTTATTCCTTGGCTCTGCTGTCCTTGAGAGAGAACCAGAGTATGCGCTATTTCGTGCCATTGGTGGTACAAAACGACAAGTGATCTCCCTCGTATTTGGCGAGTTTGCGGGAAGTGTGATGGCAGCCGTTGTAATAAGCTTGGGTCTAGGAATCTTGTTTGGTTACTCTATGACACTACTGACATTTGGTATCTCAACAGTGTGGCCCATACTCCCCAAGCTGTTCACATACCCTCTGACAGTTATGTTTCTGACTGTGGTTGTTGAGTGTGCAGCTATGATTGCATCGTGCTATTTCCCAGCACGTAGAGCAGGGAATACTGATCCTGCTGATGTTCTAAGAAATATGTGAGGTAGTAATAATGAATTCATCATTGGAAATCAAAGAGGAACTTGACCTATACAGTGAACTTCCTGATGATGTTGTAGTTAGTGTCAATGACTGCTATAAGATCTACAAGGCTCAGGAACTAGAGGTTGTTGCACTGAGTGGTGTATCACTTCAAATTCTTGAAGGAAAGATAATGGCTGTTGTAGGTCCTAGTGGTTCTGGAAAAACCACCCTAATCAATGTCATAGGTGGAATAACTAAGGCAACTGTCGGTAAGGTCTATTGGGCCAATCTGAGGACTGACATCACAAAATTGAGTGAGAGAATTCTGACAGAAGCTAGACGCAATTTCATTGGATTTCACTTCCAGCTGAACAATCTACTACCTCATCTCAATGCTTGGCAGAATGTCGAGCTTGCTGCTAGGATTGCAGGTGTTCCACGAAGAGTCCGAAAGGAACGAGTTGACAAACTAATCAAAATGGTGGGTCTTGAGGAACGCAAACGGAATAGCGCAACTACTCTGAGCGGTGGTGAGAAGTCACGAGTCGCTATAGCAAGCGCCTTGGTCAATCTTATTGACACAGAGGGGAAGGGACTTGTCTTATGTGATGAACCGACAGGTGACCTAGATCCTGAAACTGGAGAACGGATTCTTGACTTGTTTCAGGAGCTGAACGAAACCATTGGAACATCGTTCTTCATTGTCACACACAGTCAGCAAGTTGCATCAAAGGCTGATGTCACAGTGGAACTCCGTGATGGAGTAATCTCTGGGTTCCATCAAACAGGAATTGACTTGGATACACTAGACACAACACGTATAGTCCGACTTGACGACAAGCATAGACTTCCAATGCCCACTGACCTGTTGGATCTTGCAGGGAACCCTCGTGAGTTCCGTCTGAGCTATACTGACAATAGGTTCACATTAGTGCCACAGACTGGTGAGGTTGTTGATTCCATGCGAGCGAAGAAAGCCAGAATCTGCAGAGTCTGCGGTGAAACCATCGCTGCTGGTAAATTCATCTGTCCAAACTGCGGTAGCCAAGTTACAATATAGCTTCAAGATAAATTGCGACTTGCTTCTGGCGAGTCGCTTCTCTTGAAGAGAGATACAAGCTGCTCTATAGTGGTCCAAGTGTCCATGTATTTGCGAATCATTCGTCTTTCTCTCTTTAGATTCTTGACACCATTTAACTCAAGTCCTTTCTCAATGAACCTGTAAATCTCCTTTCCTTTTTTGTCAAAATCTGTCAGAATGAGCACTTGTCCTTCTTTTCCAGCATTCGCTACAATCTTCTCAACTAGTCTGTCTCTCGACAATCGAGTCTGCGTTTTGATAATTGGTGCATCGAGTCCAAGATTTCTGAGAACAGCAACATCTCGTTTTCCTTCAACTACAACAATCAGATTCTCGTACTTCAAATCCAGCTTCTGGATGAATTCAATGAGAGCTTTCTCATTATCATTCAATCTTCTGGCACGTCTCTGTTCAATGGCTTTTGTTCTCCAGAGGTTTCCCTTTTCCCATAGTGAGTCATCTTTATCGTTACTCAATAATTACACCAGAATTTGTTAGAGCGTGATTGCTACTTTCATTGTTTCTCCAGCCCCCATCATATCTAACGCCTCAGTGATCTTCTCAATTGGCATCTCGTGAGATATCAAGAGGTCTGGATTCACATCTCCTGCAATTATATGTTTCAAAGCCAAATCAACATGTCTAGGCTTGAGGTGAAATACACCTTTTATTGTGAGTTGACCATAGTGAAATCTTCCAGTGTCTAACTCGAATTTGGTCCCAGAAGCGGCACCACCGAAAAGAACAGTAGTACCTGCATCCCGTGTCATATCCACAGCCTGTTCCCAGGTCTGCCGTATTCCAACTGCTTCGATTACTACATCTGCTCCCATTCCTGAGGTTTCTTGCTTTACCCGCTCAACTGGATTTTCCTTTGATGGGTCTATGACAATATCTGCTCCTGCCTTCAGTGCGATGTTCCTTCTTAGCTCTGCTAGGTCTGAAGCTATGACACTTGAAGCACCATTCTTTTTTGCCAACATTATCAGCATTTGCCCAATCGGTCCAGCTCCAATGACAACTACAGTGTCGCCGAGTTTGATGTTGGCTTCCTCGATTCCATGGACCACACACGCTAGGGGCTCCGTGAGTGCCGCATCTCTGAAAGACAAAGAGTCTGGTATCTGATGAGTATTCCATTGAACAACAGCCTTTGGAACTCTGATATACTCTGCAAAGGCTCCATTCACAAGACTGTCTTTCAACTTTGCACATAGGTTCGGCATGTCCCTATTGCAGAAGAAACAGTCTCCACATGGTGCAGAATTGGTCGCGACGACTCTCATTCCTACCTTAAAGTTCTTGACTCCTTCTCCAACTGCCTTTATAGTGCCTGCGTACTCATGACCAAAAAGAGCAGGAGTGTGTTTGATTAACAGGGGATGACCCCGCTTGTAGGTCTTGACATCAGTCCCACAGGTGAGAGCGGTTCCCACCTGAATCAACAGTTCACCAGGACCTATCTCTGGAATATTGGTTTCCTCATATCGAACATCACCAACACCATAGTACATTGCAGCTTTCATCTTTCGAGACATGAACATCCCAGAGCATGCTCTCACAGACTGTTTAAATGACTTCCTGACTGTCCGTGTCTTGACCACAACGCTTAATCAATCCTCAACAGGTGTTCGACTGGCTGATGACAATGCGCTTGAAGTCGAAATATCCTGAACACTTGGAGTATCATGCTCAAAGCACTTGGGACGGAAAAACTGGCGGCACAACCTCCGCTGCTGCTGATCGTCAAATAGTATATGATACGCCCAAGACTTATGGTGGTCGAGGAGAGGGAATCTGTCCGGATGAGATATTCGTTTCTGCTGTCCTTAGTTGTCTTAACAACACATTCCTTGATTTCCAACGGCGCTTTGAGATGAAGCTAGTTTCTTTAAAGCTCAAGGGAAAAGCCACAGCCAAGTTTGATGGTGAAGGATACAAGATTACAGGAGTTTCGGTTAGTGGAGAGATTGTTGTTGGAGAAGATGAACTAGAAACTGGTGCGCGATGTGTCGAGCTGATGAAAAAATATTGCCACCTCACTCGAACAATACAGGACTGCATTCCTATAGAGTTCAATCTATCAGTCCAAGAAGGCTAGGACATCCCTTCCATAAGTTTCGAGATTCTCTTCATGTATAATTCGATATTCTTCCAGTGCCCTCCTTGAAAGAAGACGCTGCTGCAATCTTTACACAACCAAAACTCGTCATAATAATCGAATGTCTGTTCAAAGACAAGACCCTTCACTTGTTCTTTGTCAGCATCTTTGATTGAAACAAGACTGCCATTGCATTTACTACAGCGAGACAATGTGGGATCTATCTTGGGGGGTATGTTGAATTGAGCAAAGACACGAGCCACCCCTTCATCCACAGAACCTCTAAGAAGAAGTGAATCAAGATTCTGACTCTTTGCACGATTATGGAGCCCTGCATCTGACGTTATGATTATCCGATCCTCATCTTGAGAAACTTGGAGCAGCTCATCATCATGCATTTCAGTAGAGTATCGAGTGTCATGTCCTGTTAGTCTTAGCCAAAGGGCAAGCTTCCCTAACATAGCATCTACGATGAATTTTTTCATCCCTTCTCACCAAAGATGACACGTGCAGTATTTTTCCACATAACCTTCTCAATCTCGTCTTCCCTGACCTGTTTGTAGCCCTGATCAATCATTTCCGTTGGCATCTTCAAGCTTTTACAAAACTCAACCCACTTCTCAAGACGCATTGTGCTTTCAAAGAGAGGATAATCACTACCAAAGAGTATACGATTGGGAAACACTCTCATTATTTTTGCGTGAGCTATCATCTGATAGACTTTCAATGGTACGGTTGATGCATAAATCTGCCATCCTGATATATCAATAGACACATTCGGGTTTTTAGCTGCAACCATCAGCGTTTCATCAACCCAAGGAAAACCAACATGAGCAAGTATAATTTTCAGATCAGGAAAATCCGCAGCAACTCTATCAACATATACTGGTCTGGCATACTTCACATGTTTGTACCTAGGAGTAATCCCCTGATGAATTAGAATGGGAATGTCTAGATCCACACAGAGCTCATAGTACAGGTCAAACTCATCGTCATCTGGATAGAATCCATTGGGGGGATACAATTTCCATCCTCTGCACCCTTTCTCTCTTACTGCACGTTCTAATTCATCTAGTCCTGTTTTTCCCCGTCTTGGATCTATTCCTACAAATGTCACTATGTTAGGATGATCGACCACTTCATCAGCGTGATGATTTGTTTTCTCAGTCAGTGATAACGGCATTTTCTGATGATATCCACTATCAATAGGAAGAACTACAGCTCTATCAACTCCACTCCTCTTCATTGCCTCTACAAGAGCGTCAATTGTGGAATCTAGTACTGGATCCGCCCCTGTCCTTTCAGCTGCGATTTTTCTTGCTTCCAGGTCTCTCGCACTTATGATATCTCGAGTCCATGTATGAGTATGCACATCAATAACTTTCAAACAGTCACCTTCCTCCGCATCTCATCGATTACTTCGATTGGCACAGTAATACTTCCAAGCTCTGTGACATGAAAGGTTCCATGATAATCACTACCACCGGTCTGAAGCAAGTGCCAGTCCCGACTTATCTCTTTGACCTCTTCAGGTGAACGATTTATTCTCATGTAGCTGTAGTCATATTCTACCTCAACACCCAGGAGACCTTCTCTCACAAGTTTTTGAATGAATGAATAGAGGTCTGGTACTTTGATTGTGAGTGGGTGTGCTAAAACAGGAACTGCACCAACTGATCTTAGCAACCTCACTACATCAAGAGCTTTCAGCCTTTCTTTCTTTACATAGGCTGGTCTATTAATGGCTAAGTATTTTTGAAACGCCTCAGTTGTGGTTTGTACAATTCCTTTCTTCACAAGCATTTGTGCAACATGAGGTCGACCTGGACTTGCTACTCCCTCTAAGTCATTGTACAGTTCTTCTATTGAAACATCAATACCCAGATCATTGAGCTTCTGAATCATCTTTGGTAACCGGTCATGTCTTGCTTTTCTGAGAAAATCAAGTTTGATGTTGAGTTGTTTTGAGTCCAAGGGTACAAAATATCCTAGGATGTGCACTTCCTTATCCTCGTAGTCAGAGCTTATCTCTAATCCTGGGATTCGCATCAGTTCATCTGATGCATCCGCATCCATGAATTCCTTAATCCCACTAAGTGAATCGTGGTCTGTGAGTGCAATACCTCCCAAGCCCAGCTTGCCAGCTTTTCTAACCAACTCAGTGGGGGAGTCACTTCCATCAGACGCAGACGAATGTAAGTGCAGATCAGCACGGGCTTTCACCATGTGCAGCCTCCTGTCTCAGTGTTTCTACGAGGTTCCGTACTTTGTGACACACTTTCCGAATCTCTTCACGAGTCACAGTTTCTCTAGAGGGACAGTCTTTATCTATGATGCATTTCCTTCTTCTTGCATCATAGATTATTGGATAATATCTGCACCCTTCTGGTCTGTCCTCATAGATACGACATTCCTTATTCTCTCTATCATAAAAGTAACAGAATCCATCAACATTCTTCAGTTCACAGAATCCCGCCATCGCTCGCACAAGAAAATCAGTTCTATTGTATCCCAGAGCCTCAATACGTTCTGCATCTTCTCGAGTGAGTGTCATCTCGGTTTCAGTGCAACAGAGTCGAATCTCTTCACATGATCCATCATGGTTGCATACAAAGGGAGTCAAAGTACTAGGTTCTCCTGCCAGGTTGGCGCATCGGTCAGATTGCGGTTTCGCGGTTCATCACGCTGATGAGGTCGTTCACCTTCCCTACTTCATCATCATCCCGACAGGGGATAAGTAGTGACTCAAGGCTAAATATGCTTTCTAAATATCACTTCAGAGGTTTCTTCTAGCCAGACGCCTTGATGGGGAAAGGTCCTTTGTCATATCATCGATTGTATTTCCAGTTGGTAGTTCTTGAACTGGCAGTTTCTTTCCAGTGATTTTGAAGTATGCTTGAGCTCTGACAGCACGTACTAGCGTCATAAGATCAGTGGGCTGTGAAGTAGCACCTAAAAGCAGTTGTCGGCGCCTGCCAAATACATCAAGCAGTCTATCTAGTATTTTCATTGAAATCCATTTACTGATTCTCTTGAATTGCTCAAAAGGATTTGCAATAGCACATACTCTCCTTCTTTTCACTCAGCCAAAGCGCTAAATAGTCTCCAAAAACATCCTCGCATAGCTCCTCTACAGGTGTTGAAACAACAGATGCGTATCGCCATAGTCGATAAGTTTCGATGCAGGCCAAAAGACTGCACTCATGAGTGTCAGAGATTCTGTCCAAGAGTCAGGACTGGGGATGAAACTGTAGTCTTTCCAGAAGGTCCAGATAAACCACCAGTCATAGTGGAGGCTCTATGCTCTGGTGAGGCAATATGCGTAAAGAAATGTCCTTACAATGTCATTCGAATAGTGAATCTGCCTGAGCAGCTAGAGACTGATACAAGCCATCGGTACAACGTCAATGGGTTTAAGCTGTTCAGACTTCCTATTCCCAAAGATGGTCAGGTTTTAGGACTCATCGGACCAAATGGTGTTGGAAAAACAACTGCAATACAGATCCTAGCAGGAGAGATGTCACCCAACTTGGGTCGTTTTGACGATCCTCCGGATTGGGATGAGATTATCAAGGAGTATCGTGGTTCTGAACTGCAACCCTTCTTTGAGAGAATCCAATCTGGTTCTTTAACACCAATCCTAAAACCACAAAACATCACAGACCTACCAAAGGTGAAAGAGCTAGCTGAACGGCCAATCAGCGATTTACTCGAAGCCTCTGACTCATCAGGTCGGCTGAAGGAACTCAAGGATGACATGGGTCTGAACGAGATCTGGGACCGTCCAATCAAGGTTCTGAGTGGTGGAGAACTTCAGAGAGTTGCAGTCACAGCAGCTATTGTTCGAGATGGTGACATCTACTTCTTTGACGAACCGACAGCTTACCTAGACGTCAGAGAACGTCTTCGAATGGCTCGTGCCATCAGAAAACTATCATCACTGGGGAAGACAATTGTCGTAGTTGAACACGACCTATCAATACTCGATTATGTTTCAGACCTCGTCTGCATGTTCTACGGAGATCCCGGAGTCTATGGTATAGTTTCGC
>JAEOUL010000076.1 GCA_016839345.1 Candidatus Thorarchaeota archaeon
CGAAAAGCCGAGGCTCAACACCAGTCCATTCGGCATCACTTGAATAATTGAAATAGACCCAAAACGAGAACTGATAGTCAGTCCAACCATTGAAGATGTTTGCGCCATTGGTGAAAGTGATATAGTTTCCAGAAATATCTTCGAAATATCTTGCACCGTCTATTTTCGCATCTTGCATGAATGTCGTTAGACCAGGTGAACCATTGTAGCCATTCTGGCTTGAGTCTCCTAGGAAGGCGCCGCTACCAGACTCTTCAGAGAGATGCCAAACACTTTCATAGCCTTCCCAAATGCTGTGTGGGTTTTCTTGGCTGCTTGCGAATGGATCTCCATATGACATGGTTATTGTTGTGTCAGTTGAGGCAGAGAGCATAGGAACTTTCACCCAGGCCACAAGATGCGCTTGAGTTGAACTGTAAGCGGGATCAAAGAGCTCTATTTCGTGGTCCAGCGTTTGTGAGCCAATCATGAACTTGATGTCCCGACCGTCGAGCTGAGCTTTAGTCTTGAGATCCGCATCATAGATATCCACCAGAACAGGGAAGTTCTGCAGGTCGGAGCTCACCTTAGTATGGTCGATTGTGAGAGTCTTGCTATCTATGCAGTAGATTGTATCTTCAGCTTTAGGTATCGCAAAATCCACAAATAGTCTCTCCAGATCTTCACCACTGGAGTCGCCAGAACCTTTTATTTGAACATAATTTTGGTATTCATTTCCATACATGTAGTCAAGCATTAGGCAAATGTAATTGCCGCTTGACCATCCAGGTCTCGAGATGACTTCTTGAACGAGTGGTGAAATGTCTGGAGATCTATATCGTTCGTCTGGATTCCACGGATCTAATGTCCATACAATGCTTTCTCCGCTCCAGTCGTATCTGTCCTCCAGATGCGGCAAACCAGTCGTGAACGGTGTGACATTGTCTGCCTGAACTACATATATCCGGATGCCAATCATACTCCCGAGTCGACTGTATGCTTCTATCTCGAGATGCGCTGAAGAAATGCTTGCTCCTTGAGGAATATCAAGTGGGAATTGCATGCCTACTTTGTACTTTCCAGCACTAGTCCAATCTGCACCATATACACCCACTCGAAGTGGTTGACCCACAAGACCACTTGAATACTCGTCAGCGCAGTCTCTGTGATCGCTGGTATCGTCAGGCACGTATGGCGAAACACTACTTGAAACGGAACCGCTGATTAGTGTCTGATTTGCTTTCAAACCTATCTGTTCTGGGAAGGGTCGTGCCTCAAAAATAACCTCAATTTCATCCAGGAAAAATCGATTATTGATATTAGATGGTGAATTACCTGAGTAATCTGTGCCAATACCAATATCAAGTGAAACTGTGCCAGGGATGATCATATTTGCAAAAACAGCTGCTGGGATTTCAACAACCCCTTCAATCCACTGGTCTGTTGTATATCCACTACTAAACACTCTAAACTTCTCTCTGTAGCCGCCTACTTCCACAAACAGATAGAATATATCATTCATCACCTGACTACTTGGTACCCTATGATAGAATCGGACTTCACAGGAATATACATCTCTCCATGGTAATTGTAAGCTTTGACTTAGATACAACTTCATATTAGGACTAAGCGGAGTGCCTATTGAGATAAGTGCGCTTGGCCGCCATCCCATTGAACCTTCTCTACCACTACCAGCTGCAGTGTACCAGTATAATCCACCATGTGTTGGGTGACTTGTCGAATCCCCACTCTTCAATAATGACCAGGAATCTGGAACATTGAAGACCTCCGAGTTCCATGGTGAACCTGACAATATATGCCGTTCTCCGTGATAATCATCAAGAAGACCATTCCTCAAAGGTCTGAATTCTGTTGATATATATTCCAAAGATCCACTGAGACCATTTCCAGTCCATCCTGATGGTGCATGAATTGAAACTGGTTGTGGAGTTGACGGATCCACAAATACAAGACCTTGGGTATCATTAGAAAATCTACCATCAAACGTTACTTGTTGAGCAGCTCCTGATGAACTGTATGCTTGCTGTCCTTCGGCAAGTCCAAACAGATTTTGTGAAGTTCCATTGGAAAGATCATTATAATCTAGATTAGAGTGGCTTTGATTGAAACTTACAGGGGAGCAGAAAATCAGAATGATTATACATGGTATAATGGTTCTGTACAAAGTGTGTTTACGACCTCTTGTCAAGCTCTTACAACTGAACAGTTGCTTTAGTTGGAATACTTCAAGTCTTTTGGAAGCGTCTGCCAAACTCACTTGTCTTCACCTCCTTTCCCAAGGATGCTCCTCAGAAGTTCTTCCGCGAGTTCCCTTGGAAGTTCACGTGTCTGCTCCATAATTGTTGCAAGTTCACTTCCTGTAATGCCAGCATCCATCAATCGTTGACGTATTTCCTTCAGTTCATCTTCACTAAGCATATCTAGGGAATCGACATCCTCAAACTCAACAGGTTCTGGAAGCCCTTCATCTAGGTCTTCTACTTTCCTCAGTTCGATTCTTTCCTCCACACGCTTTGGTTCAGTAACCTTCTCAATCTCCTCCCCAGCCAAAACAGCGCGAGCTTGAGCTGCTGTTTCTTCCAAGATCATCTCCATCGACTTTCGCTCGACTCGTGCCTGCTTGATTGCCTCTTGGTTGATTACCTCCTTGACAAAGTTCACCTGCTCGCTCAGTTTCATCTTTGAAACATCTAACTTGAAGTCATCAAGCTCTTCAGGTGTCAGCTTTGATAGGATCGATAATTGAATAAGCAGTTCCTCTATTTCAGGAACATCAGTAGTAATAGCCTCACTAGGCATACTCGAAGCTATTTTCGTAATGCCAATAGGTGCTGCAATATCGTTGAACAGGTCTGCTATGATTTCTTGTCTACTGGGGACATTATCAGGAGCTACCGGAATCTTTCCTTTACTAATGGTTCTTACCATCTTTCTGATTTCCCGTAGCCGTTTTGGTACACTGAACAATCTAGTCCATAAAACAGCTCCAGCAAAAAGGACCAGTCCAATGGGCACACCGAATATTATTACTCGTTCAACTAGGATGTTAAAATCAGATGGCTCTACTGAAATTGCTATGAACTCACTTGCAGACTCGTAATTCTCTTTTGAGATGATAATTGAAATAATAGCTGAACCCTGTGTCCATTCAGACTCTATTCTGATTTCATACCAACCAGGTCTTAAGGGGTCTGATTGGTTGAATGAAACAATCACATAACGAGGATTCAAACTTGTTGCATTAATTGAGCCTCCCGTTATGCCCTCCCCTGCGTGACCAGTCCAATTGTCATAATAGAATACCCAAATGGTGTATAGATCGTTATAACTCATAGTCACAGAATCTGGTCCTTCGATTTGCAGTCCCGTCGGAACATCTATGATTGTGATCTGGATATTGACAGTCGCTTTACTCCAATTGGCCAGGTACAGGCTTAGAACCAATCGATACGGTATTGCACTTACTTCCCAACGTGTAGTGTCAAGCAAAAGACTGTAATTTCCGAATGCAAGTTCTTCAATAAGGAGATACTCTACATCAAGAAGAGTAGAACCAAGAATCACTCCTGTCAACTCAGTTGCACCTGGTAAACCCCTGTTGTACCATGTGTCGTTGTAGAACAGAATTATTGGAAGAATATCTCCATATGGAACCTGTAGGTCCAGAACATCGTTTTCTATCTGATTAATTGAAGGTGCAAAAACATTGATTGATGTTGGTACTTCTTTAACATTGAGCGTGAAAACTCCTGTGCCTGTCTTGTAATTATCCATTAGAAAACGAACAGAAACAGGATAGATTCCAGGTTTTACCAACGATGTGTTTATGAAAATCCGGTAGGTTCCATTGTTGATATATTGGAAAATACTCTCAGTGCCATTCCAATCGATGATAATATTAGCTCCTGCAATTCCTCGATCAAACAAGAGGTCCCAATAGGTAAGATTAACCCAGCCTGTCCAACCCCATATCTTCGGACTCAGATATGTGGAGTCTACTGAAGTTTCTATTGGCTCAATTATGAGGGTAGTAAGATTACTCGAATACGCAAACATCCCAATATTGGGATACGCTGTAATTCTAAGTGTGTAAGTGGATGCGCTATAGTCAGATGTATCAAAGTCGAAGTAGAAATATCCTAGTCCGCCAATTGCTGTTCCATTCAGAAATTCACCAGTGAACACTGTTCCTGAGAGAGACCATGTCACAGTACAATTGGCAATACCTGTTGACAATGGATAGGATAAATTCAGTGAAGGCGCAAGAACATATACTCCTATTCGAATCGTGTCTGACCAGTTGAAGGTTCGAGTATTATAGGTGGAGGTGAGTGCGTCAAGCCAAACAACCGTTGGAATCTGCTCGATTGTTACAGTCGCAGAGCTAGTTGCTATAAGGTAATTTGTTCTTCTTGCTGTTATAGTGAGGACATAATCTCCAACAAATAGATCATCGGTGGCAACGAATCCGGCATAATATCCATCCATTCCTGGAACTGGAGATAGAAACATGGTCTGGGGACCTTGTGCTTGGTAGCTTACTTCAATTGTTGCACCCAATAACGGAGTATTGCTGTATGTGTTATTGACAAAGACGGTGATGTTTACTGGACTGCCTTTGAAAACAACTGGCTGTGCATCACTAACAAGTATCATTCCAATAGGCAATTTTAGCACATTCACTGGGAGTTGTCTTGTTATCGTGACATAATTCTTGAGAGTGGCTGTAATTGATATAACATAAGTTGTAGCAACAGCAAGGTTTCCTGTATCAACAGTGATAGAGTAATTTCCTGGATCCAGTATCACTTCAGTAAGACTACCACTAAGAACTCCAAACTGATAAACAAGCGAGGCTCCAGATATGAGGATGTTATCTCGAGTATTATTGAATAGCGCCCAAATTGATACATCTTCACCCCAATAAACATCTGGAACTGTTTGAGGCAGAATAAGTCCTGTTAGTATGCTCTGGATTTGAACTGGTACAGATATGTCCGAGATGAAGTAGTCACTTACCTGGGCACCAACTACCAGTGTATAAAGACCGGCATCAAGACTTGCTGTTGTTAGTGTTATATTGTACAAGCCTGGTCCAATTGATGTATAATCTGGCGTATATCCAACGTCTGGCCAAGTTATTGTCAGAGTTGCGCCACTAATCGATGCATTGGCTGCATCCTTGTCAACAAGCTCTACAATGACATAGGTTTCCTCACCATAATATGTGATTGGTTGAAGAACTTCATTCAGCTCTCCTTGACGGGGTCTGATTTGAAATGGAACTTGTATCTGGACTGTCTGGTAGTCTGAGAAGGATAGTGTAATTATGAGCGCATTGGTCCCAGTCGCACCTGCATCTGAACAATCCACGATCAACTCGTATACGCCCGGCGAGATTGGAGTTATACTCCATGTTGCAGGTCCGGACGCATTCGTCTTGTATATCACCGAGAATGAGCTTTCTGCTCCAGTAATAGGAATTGCATGGTCTAAGTCCCGAAGGTTCAAGACGACAGAAACATTGTCATTTACAGGCACAGTTGAGGGGTCGGGCTCTTCATTTTCGAGCTGCGCTTGAATAAGTCGGACTGCTCCCTGAAGGTAAATTATTGATGTATTTCTATAGAATGGTTCAAGTGTGGGGTTCCATTGTAGACGTAATGAGAATGTGAAGGTTCCAGTACCACCAAGACTTGTAGTGCCAACAAGGATTGAATAATTGCCACCATTTCGAAAGACCCAGTAATCAACACCCTCAACGAGTCCGCTCGGACTCAGACAATCGAATATTACGATTGCATCATATATTTCAGCACCAGTTGTATCATCCACGTATGTGAATCTGAGTGTCATATTGTCATGTATTGGGGTCGTTGGTGCTACATCACGAATAACTATCCCGATTCTGTTGACAACAGTCACCCAGGCTGATGCCCGACCGTCTGTATAGTATGGGGCAACATTGTTTTGCCAATCCACATAGAAGGTGATGTTCCAGTTACTGATTAATCCAACAAATAATCTAGATGAGTTGATGGAAACCTTGTAACTGGCTCCCAGGTCAATCATGGAGAAGTCATTACTCTGTAACGGAGCTCCTTTGCTATATATCAACAATTGATCTTTGCTGAGTTGGATTGCCTGTCC
>JAEOUL010000228.1 GCA_016839345.1 Candidatus Thorarchaeota archaeon
ATTCGGAGAGAATCCGTAAATTGAGAATATATGGCCTTCTAACCTAGTTGATGAACCACCTTTACTATCCCTAATCGATTTTACTTCTGATACTATTGATTTGTAGAGATTTTTGGAGATATTGTCAGGATCAGGAAGAGGAAGTTGAGAGAGCTCTCGATTTGAAACATGATTGTTGGTATTGGTCAATCCAAATCTCCAATTAATCAGCTCGGAATTTAGAATCCCTAGTAAGAGAAACAAGTGGTTCTTAGGGGTTCCTTTTCGCAGGAATAGATAATTGCAAGAATTGGATAGGACAACGTCTGATGGAACATCAGTGAATTTCAAACGCCAGCGTTGTGTTCTATTCGAAACCTGTTGACAAGCAATACGTGGTTTGCTGATATGATGAATTCTAGATGAAGCCCCTAGAGTCTGTTTCAGCTTTTCAATGTTAACGAATTCAGGTGGTCGAGTTGATTTTTGTTTGAGTGAATATCGAGATATGTTTGACCCTCGAATCAAACGATATTCAGTTTCATCTGATACGATACAAGATCGGTTCAGAGTAAGGTCCAATTCTCCCCGTTTCACGATTAACCAATAAAGTGAAGAAATGGAAGGATGATTATGCAGTTCGTTAAAAAGAATCCAGCCTTTCCTATTCACTTGAGGTATACTCCAATATGGACCAACTGCATTCTCTATTCTCTTAGTTTGAATGTGAATTCTATTGCGCCTGTAAGCATCTTCAATATCTTTGAGACCAAACTGAGCGCGAAACGATGTCGTCTTTCCCCCCTTCTGAAGGGACAGGACTGAAACCGACTGTGTCACTCCCTGGAAGAGCTTCGAGGTTTCTGGAAAATCATCTATCGTTTGAAGTTCATTCTCTAGAATTATGGATGATCTAAGAGGATATGCTGAAATATCTCCAAGAATAGTTGATGGGACAATGAAACCAATACCTCCGCCTTTCCGAGTCAGTTGAATGGCTCTTTCAACAAATAACCGATAGTTGTCAATTGAGTACTTGTTCCCGAGTCTATATTCTCCAGATTGCCGAAAATATTGCAGATCTTCATTTAGTTGTTCTTTGTAGTTATTGAATTCCTCAAGATGGATTTGACGATTACCACTCAGAATTCGTTCTCTCAGAAATTCAGCGAGATTTGGTTTCAACCGGTCATATGGTGGATTCATAACAACAAAATCGAAACCACCATCTTCCATAACATCTCCAAATTCATCATACCATTCAAACGGCAAGCGGCTCTCTGGATTTGAAAAATAGTGATTATGGGTGCTTTCTCCATTCAAACCTTTTAGTGAAACTAGAGAGTTTCCTTGTTTCAAACTCTTTCCAAGAGAAGAATCGTTTGTACTCTGTGATAGAAGACCTAATGACACATCTGTGACTTCAAGCGCTCCAGCATCGACATCGACGCCGTATAAATTGCTTCGAATGGTGTGGACATAATTCAGAATTCCAGCTTTCTCAAGAATTTCTTTAGAAACTCCTAATTCGCGAGCAAAACGTATTCCCTCTTCAATCGATTTCATTAAGGCTTTCATTGCTGAAATAAGGAAGACTCCAGCTCCACACGCTGGATCAAGTACTCTTAATGAGAGAATCTGTTGAAGTGCTGTGATACCTTCTTTTGAAACACTCTTAATCAATCTATCAAGTGTGGGAGTCAACGTGAGTGATACAATATAATCAGCAACGCTTTGAGGTGTATAATATGCTCCAAGGGGTCTCTGCGACGTTCTGCGATTGTATTGTAGAGGCAAGTGGTAGCTTCCAATTGAATGAACCAAACCAAGAAGCGCAACAATATCGGAGCGACCAAACTTGCCTAGGTTTGGACCTCTATAAGAATCAAGGCAAGATTGAACAAGATCAGATATTGAATCATACGAAAGGCCAAGTCTCTCTGCTTCATAGGAGAGGTGAGTGAACTCAACACTTCTGCTTCTAGATGCAACATAGGAAAGGCTTGCAAGTCGAACAGCTTCAGTGATTTCAAGTGTATTGAATGAGCTTGCAGCATTGGTATCACCATGAAAACCAGTGATTATGGACCATGCAGTCTCTCCAAGCGCTTGTTTCACCAAGACATCCTCAATTGAAAGAGGTGGTTAGGTCACAAAGGTGTTTTGCTCTGTGGGATTACCAATGTTATCAATATTTTAGGTAGAAACATCTTCCGTACTTGCATGGTTTCAGAGAGAGAGATTTTAGAGCTGGAGCTATTGGCGTCTCACTGCTGGCCAGCTAGGGAGATTGTCAAATACAAAGGATGGATTATTCATTGGAATGATGGTGTCACATGGAGAGCCAATAGTGTTCTACCCAATGAATGGAATAGCAATGTCAGTGTGGAACAGGTAATAGATTATGTAATTGATTTATACAGAGAGAAGAGCACTCTCCCTGCTTTCAAAATCTCACCTGCAAGTCAGCCAAAGGGACTTGATGAGTTATTGGTAGAAAAGGGCTTTGAACAACGAATGGTGACTCATGTTCAGACAGCTCCGATTGACACTATATCTTGCTTAGGACCTCACCATCCGGTTGATTTGTTCAAAGTCACTGACGAGTCGCTTGACACTCTCATGTATAGATCAACAAGAGAAAAGCTAGCCATTGATGTGAGGCGAGAGATAATTAATCGCATTCGTGGAGATAAGAACATAGCACGAGTGATGATGCATGGTAATATTGCTGGAGTAGGTTTGGGTGTTGTGGAAGAAGATTGGTTAGGCTTGTTTTCAATTAGGACTTTGTCTGAATTTCAACGTCAAGGTGTTGCTTGGTCCGTATCATGTGCTCTTGCATTATGGGGGCAAGATGCTGGAGCACAGAAAGTGTTTCTACAAGTTGAAGAACAAAACAAGCCAGCTATTGCGTTGTATGAGTCTATGGGTTTTAAGACATTGTACACATACTGGTATAGGATACTTGAAGATTAGAAGTCACAATATGAGTTCTCAAATTATGAATCGCTTTTTTATGAGCATGAAAGTGGTCATAAATGACCAGTAACTCAATAGCGAGTGACCAGTTTCAAATAAAATTAACAAAAAGATTGAGGTTTCAAAGACATGTTGGACAAATTACAAGAATGTGTCCGTGTTGGCATGGATATGGGTGCAGATTTCATGGAAGTTAGATTTGATGATCTCACCCTAAGAGCATTGCAACGGGTTGATGATATTTGGCAGGATATCAAGGTTAATTCTCGAAAAGGATTAGCTATTACTGCCTATGTAGATGGAGTGTCGGGTTTCTCCTTCACTCCAAGCACAGAAATGAAAGATATCAGAACATCGGTGGAGAAAGCGTATAGGATGGCTAAGGCATCATCCAAAGCTTCGAAACTCAAGTTACCGTTTGAACGGAGACCTGCTGTAAAGAGTAAGAAATCAGACACTCCTCAAGTGAAGCTGCACCCTCGAGGAGTAGAGATGGTAGATAAGATTGACATGGTCAATCGATCAGTGGATTCTGCTAGAGATCACGGAGAGAACATCCGTAACATTAAGGGAAGGTGGGGTGAACTCTATGGTCCCAAACTATTTGTCAACAGTGATGGATCCATCATAAATTGGGACTTCCTAGTGACAGACCTACGAATCGCTGTTACATCCAAGACTGATGCTGGCGCTATGGTTCAGGGTAGGAAGTATCATGGTGGAACTTTTGGGCTTGAAGAATTCGAGAAAGAAGAATACACTCCAGAAAAAATGGGAGAAACCGCAGGTACTATTGCAAAGGAGCAGTTGAAAGCAAAAGCTTGTCCAGCAGGAAAGTTCAGAGCTCTTGTTGAAGAGGAGTTAGTTGGAGTTCTAGCACATGAATCATTTGGTCATCTGAGTGAGGCTGACTCAGTTGTGACTGGACGTTCTCCATTAACCGATAGAATAGGTGAAACATTAGGTAGCGAATATGTAACAATCGTTGATGGGGGTATTCCAGACATCAAAAAGACTGGCGGATTATGGATGCCATACGATGATCAAGGGATTCCGGCAAATCAAACAACAATTCTCGAAGAAGGCGTTCTCAAATACTACCTACACAACAGAGGGACTGCTGAGAAGCTAAAGCAAGAACCTACAGGAAATGCTCGAGCTGTCAGCTATGTATTCCCGCCAATTCCAAGAATGACAAACACTTACTTCCTTCCTGGAGATCTAACAGAAGAAGAAGCCATGGAAAAACTAGGAACCGGAATCTATGCGATTCAAACTTTTGGAGGACAGGTCGAAGGAGATGGCAGCTTCGTTTTCAAGGCTATCCGCGGTTACTGGGTTGAAAACGGTGAGATCCAATATCCCATTCGCGAGGTAGCTCTCTCGGGTAACATTCTGGACCTTCTCTCAAGGGTTGAAGGAGGGACTAAGGAGTTAAAGCTAGGTGCGGGCTATTTTGGAGGTTGTGGAAAAGGTGAGCAGTATCCACTACCCGTTGGTGATGGAGGACCTCAATTGATTATTGATGGTGTAACCTTTGGAGGGACAGCATAGACTAGGAGATGATCACGATGGAATTTGATAATCTAACAGATGAACTGCTCTCAGCAACTGATACAGGGCTCAAATTTGCTAAGTCTTTAGATAAAACCGCAGAGTTCGAAGTTTTTGTTTCTTACCAGAACACGGTTTCGGCAGCTATCATGAATAATATTGTGACAGCAAAAGATGGTGCTACTGCAGGAACTGCAGTTAGAGCTGCCAAAGGAAAACGTGTTGGATTTGCAGTGGCGAGTGGTGTATCACCTGAGAGAATCAAACTAGCAGCTAGAGAAGCATTATCTATAATCAATAGTGTTAATGTTGAAGATGATAGATTCCAGGGTTTCGCTGATCCAAAGGGATCTGGAAAAGAAGGAGTCTTTGCTGAAGAGATTCTATCACTTGAATCGGAGGACCTCATCAAGAGTTGTGATGAAATCATCAAAGAAGCAAAGGCTGTTGATGAACGAATCAAGGTAGTGTTAGTAGCGGCATCAGCCACTTGGAGGGGCTATGTGATTGGCAACACCCGGGGTATCCTTGAAGCGACAAGGAGTGGGGACAATGATATCCAGACTGATGTTTATGCAGTCGAGGGTGATGAACGTCGTGGAGGATTTCATTTTGATGCATCCAGAGAAAGGCTTTACAATCCGGAGGGGGTTGGAAAGATTGCTGCTGAGAATGCGGTCAGCCTTCTAGGTGCAAAGAAATTAGACCTCACTGCCAAAATACCCACTATCTGGACTCCTATTCCTGCTTCTCTTTTCGTCTTGTCCAGCCTCGCGAAATCTGCACTTGGTGATGCTGTTGTAGATGGAATATCACCTCTATGTGACAGAATAGGTGACACAATCGCGTCAAAGGATTTCACAATCATCGATAACGGTCAGAGTAAGATTGGTTTTGCAACAGAAGCCATAGATGCTGAGGGTCACCCACAAAGAAAGAATTCAATCATAGAGAATGGAGTGCTGAAGAATTATTTATTCGACCACTACTACGGAAAAGCCTTTGGTCTTGAATCAACAGGAAACTGTTCTCGAAGTGGAGAAATATTCAGTCCTGGAACCACACCCTTTGAAATCACACCAAGGGTATCGACTAAATGGTTGGAAGTCAAATCAGGAACCAAGACAGAAGAAGACATTATTTCATCTATTGATGGAAAGGCGATTCTCATTCGAGAGTTCCCAATGGGTATTTTCCACTCAACTGTTTCCTCAGGAGAGTTCTCTTGTGTTGCAGGCTCAGCATATTTCGTTGAGAATGGAGAGATGAAAGGCTCTGTAGAACCGGTTTCAATTGCTGGAAACTACTATGAAGGTTATGAGAAACTTCGAACAATAGGGAATAATAATTGGCCTCTTCCTTGGGGTATTGACATCCCTACTCTTGTCTTCGACGACTTCACTGTCGTAGGTTGATCAATAAAAGACTGGAAACTCATTTTTGGGTTTTCAGTCCAATTTTTCACAATTATTACGCCAATCCGACTCCTAATATACATCCCAAACAGTCATTCATCGATTGATATGAGATTCAAGTTGATACTAGTTACAAGTCTGCTAGTTTTTTCTCTTGCTTTCTCAAGTTCTCAGATCACACAGCTAGCAGATACTGCTGATGTTTCTGACATCAATGTCTTGATAATCGTAATGAACGGATTTGGTTGGAACTATTTTGATGCAAAAGACACGCTAGAGTCATATGGAGTCACTGTCACGACGGTAGCTCACGCAATTGATTATGAAATCGATTCGTGTGCCAATAGAGAACCGAATCCAATTACAGCTGATCTATTGTTGTCAGAGATGACTCCAGAGATGGTCCAACAATACGATTGTCTCCTCGTGACATCCGGTGGACATTGGGCAGACATGATTGCAAGCAGTACGGTTATGACATTTATTTCAGATGCATACGACCTAGGTCTAATAGTGGCTTCAATTTGCACAGGAACACGAATGGTAGCAGAAGCAAATGATATTGTGAATGGAAGCAAAGTGGTCGCATTTACACTGAGTAGTCCACAAATGGTAGCTGCTGGTGCTACAACCGTATGGGGAGTAGAAGCTGTTGCTGATGGAAGAATCATCACAGGAGGAAGAGGAGGAGGAACAACTGGTGGTGGATGGCTAGAAGCCCCAACCTCCGAAGTCTGTGCAGAAATCATTAGAGAGATTCTTGGACTCTCTCGAGTAACAGAAGTCTCTCTATATCCGTTTTCCGCTGAGCCTGGAAACGACTTTTCAATCGGTGTGGCGACAGATAATCTAAACGAAACTCTCGGTGTTGTGCTTTCGACGGGGATAGAGGAAGTGACAGCAGCTGTTTACACTGGAAACAACAGAACCCTCATTGATGAAATTATCTTGACTGATGATGATCTGGATGGGAACTACACTGGAACTATAACAGGTCTTGAGTTGGGAGATTACATCCTAGATATCGAGGTAGAAGACTCCAATGAAACAGTCGAAGTCTGTAGGGACCTCAAAACATTCTCTGTTGAAATGGAACCAACGCCTACTGGGATACCAGACAGCCTTGTAATAACCATTGGTTTGATAGGTATAATCGCGGTCATAGCTGTTGTAATAATATTCGTCAAGAAGAGGTGAATTCTATCTAAAATCAGTTTCAGGTTTCAAGTAGTATCCTTCCCAAGGATCCGGGTCTGTATAACCTAGTTTTAATGCAAGATGGATTGAAGCTTCGTTTGCTGCATCCCAATAGGGAGTCATTCCATTCTCCAGAGCATGAACCATGAGTGCTGCTGAAACAGCCGTTGCCAAACCCTTTCTTCGATGTTTGGAGTTCAAAGTGTCAACTTGTATCTCAAATTTATCGGTATACGGAGTGAATGTTGATGCCATGCTGACAACCTTGCCTTCATGCTTTATACAATAGGCAATTCCATTATTGTAGAAATTCTCAGAACCACCAAAGAAAGATGGGATGTGGATTGCTCTTCTCTTGTCAACTCGTTTTATATCCTCAAGACTCATTCGCTCAAGTGTGTATCCAGAGGGTACTTGTTCTTTTAGCTGTTTTAGATAGTCTATGTCAAGAGAATCTGGAGAAAGTATTGTTCTCGGTTGAATGCCCAGTCTATCACCCCATAACTCTTTGATTATCTGAGTCCATCCTTCATCCGGCGCAAGAACTAATTGCATAGGTTCTATCATTTGGATAATCTCTTTGGCATCAGAACTCAAACTATCTCCTGCAACTGCATTAATCATGGCAAACTGAAGTCTGGCAACAGTTGGTGTTTCAAGAGAATTAGCCCATACATTTCCAAGTCCTAAATCGAGTGCTGGGAAAATTAGCGCTCGTGCTCTTTGGTGAGGTTCAAAAAGAGGACGAACATGTGTACGATCTTCAGAATCCCAATCCACTATCATTTGAACTCGCTGCTTCATGGATGGATGTGACATATGAACTAGTTGAATTGTGCAGGACAATTAAATGTAGAAACTTGATTTTCCAAGATAGGTTATTCTAGGAAGTTCAGTCTGAGTTTCCCTCAATTCTAAGAATTTCGTTCCAATTGACAAATCATCAGAATTTGTATTTTCTGACCTTATTTTCAGTAACACGCAGAGTCAGTAACAAAAAATCTGCGCCATATATACGCAAAATTTGGCCTAGATCGGCTAAAAGTCCGGGAAGCTCAATCCGCACATATTCAAAGAGTTCCTCCTCAGACTCCTGAAGCGCAGTCATCATATTTGCTATATGGGCATGCATTGCTCCTTTACTGATTCGACCAGAATCTCGAAGCATCCAGTTCTCTAGAGCACTTTGTATCTCTGCACCCACAATATCAGAATCCTCGATTACATCAGAGGTGACATGAGATCGAATTTTCTTTCCAAACTTTGGACTTACTTTTAGACTCCCTAATGCTAATCGCATTTCATCAAGCGGAACTTGTGGATGGATTTCGTGACCTACTTCCTTTCCAACAAGAAGACGACGATATGCCTTCTTTCCATGGAGTTTTAAAGATGAAACAAAACCCTTTGCTTCCATCTCTCGAAGATGAGTTTTGAAGACCTTGTTAGGCATTAAAGATCGAGAGGCTGAGAGATTGAGATATCTCTGGTATAGTGCGTCCTCTGTTTCTACCACGGCCCACCCGAAAGAGCGCATGATGTCGAGCTCCAGTGGCGTAGGACCGTCTGTCTCGCCTCCACTCTCGGGCAATGTAATACCCCTATAATATAGTCAATTATCATGAGGTTTTCTAATAAATGTTCTAATGTTTCTTATAGCACAAATCAGAAGTAGTCTCAATACTCCAGTTATTCAGCCATGGAAATTGACACAGAAAGAATCTACGAATTACTTGCGACCGATCAGTCTAAAGGACTAGTGTCTATCATTACAAAAATAATGCAAACCGAAATCCAGTCGATGAAGGACTGGGATGATTTAATCACGGTTCTTGAAGTGGGATGCCTGGAAACCTATCAGAAACATATGCTGAAAACACACCACATCATTCTGTCCATTTTTGGCATGCCAGAACTCCTAGGTGTTGACTGTAATCTTTTCACAGAGCTACGCTCAATTGAAAACCCCAAGACAATGGAACAAGCATCAAACAGATTGTACTCTATGCTTACAGATATTGCGAGATCCCAATTCAATAACGGTGGTTCAACACTATTCTTTGATGTTGCTTTGCTCTCATCAACTCGTTCAGCAATAATCGCAGCTGACTTAATTCAGGCACGATATCGTGAAACTATACATGTCTTGAATGAGATTGACGAAATTTTACCCTCATTGACCAAGGAATGGGTTGATGTTTCTCGATTGTGGAGAACAAGTAACGGTTTTAGAATGTTGAGGGCGAAAGAAAGGGGAGTTTTGATTCATATTGAGGAATATGAAGAAATTAGAGATCTTCTCATCAAGGAATTAAAGATTGGTTCTAAGAAGATAGCCACAGAGAGTAGAAGATTAAGAAAAAAGGGATATTCAGATTATTTGCAATTCTCAAATAGGTTAGATGAGTTTGTCACTGGCCTAATTGCATCTCGTGGGATACGTGGTGAATTCGAACCCCATTTCAAGAAATGGATCAATCACGAAGGACTAGATGATTTCTAAAGCATTCATAGTTTCTTCATAACTAATCGAGCAAATGTCTTCTGAGAATCTACGAAATCAGCACCAATTCCAGGGAACATAACCTGAAAGAAATCAAATCCTAATCCAATGAGGTATTCGAAACGTTCCAGTAGTTCTTCAGGATATCCCACCCAAGAACCAGGAGCGTTGCTTCTTGCGTATTTCAATACATCCTCCTTAGATGAACGAGCCTCTCCATAGTTGTCCTTGATGAATGCACATCGCCATTTGAGATGTTGTTCAAATTCATCTTCGTTGTTCGTAACGAAGACTCCAGGATATCCTTGAGCAAAAAGACTCTTTCCAATTTCATCATAATTTCTTCCGACAGATTTGCAATGTTCTTTGAGTACATCCAGCTTCCTTTCGAAATCAGGTTTCAAGAATAGGTTACAGTAGTCAGCATACTTTACTACTGCTCTAAGAGTCCGCTTTTCTCCATCACCACCAATAAG
Source organism: Candidatus Thorarchaeota archaeon (assembly GCA_016839345.1). The sequence goes on from JAEOUL010000228.1 coordinate 10,107, forward strand.
AATGGGTGGATGTGGTTTCTGAACAGGTTTAGGTGCTGAAAATGCATTCTTGATAGAGTAATGTTTCCCTTTGAAGCTAGGGCGTGGCTCAGTCCATAGAAGCTTGATTATCTCCAGTGCTTCTTCCATCGCATCCATACGGTCTTGAACTTTGAGAAAGGGATATCCATAAGCTTCGTATTCGTCTTTCTTCCAACCAGCACCATATCCAAACCATAAACGACCATTTGAGATCATATCAATTGATGCGGCGATTTTTGCGAGTAATGCAGGATGACGATAGGAATTACAGGTCACTAATGTCCCCAAACGAATCTTCTTTGTAGTAGCAGCTAGTGCAGCAAGGAGTGTCCAGGCATCCAAACAGTTCTGCTGCTCAGACTTCTCATTCAAGAACAAGTGATCACTGCACCAGAATGATTCGTACCCAAGTTTCTCAGCCTCGGTAGCGATGTTCAATGAGGTTTCATAATCGTACCCCAATTGAGGTTCTATATGAACACCGAATTTCACCTTCATCTTCATCACTTCACTCCGCATTCGTAGTAGAACAAACGATAAGATAATACTAATGAGCGACGCAGATTCATATAACACTGTCAATCTAGGGAATGGTCACTGTGTCTTCTGACGAAAAGGATATAGAGAGGCTTATTGAGAGCCTAGCAGTTACACCCAATGATGCTGAAAAATGGCATGCTCTTGGTGTAGCATACTTGGCATTAAGAGAGGGAGACAAGGCAGAAGATGCACTCATTCGTTGCCTTAAGATAGACAAGAATCATGCATTTGCTCATGGCGATTTAGGTTGGCTCTACATCCTGTGGAGAAAGAACAAGCAGGCTATCAAACATCTTAAGAAATCTGTTGAGCTAGAACCGGGTAACTTCGAGTATTGGTCATACTTGGGACTTGCTTTTTTTCAGAAGCGTAAATTCGATGACGCAGTTGAAGCATTCGACCATTGTCTAGCAATTAATCCTAACTACTATGATGGTGTTGTTTCACTTGGAATGACCTATGTTGAGATGAAGCTGTGGGAGAAAGCACTTGACACATTGAAGCAGGCAGAGAAGTTGGTGCCCAACAATCACCGTGTTCAAACAGCTATCGCAAAAGCTCTAAGACAACTTAACAGAAAAGATGAACTAGAACAACTATACCTCAGAATGCATCAACTATTTCCTGAGGATCACACTATAGCTATGTATCTGGGTCAAATAACATTTGATAGTGGTAGAATAAAGGAGGGTCTGGCATATTTCAAGAAGGCTGTTGAGATTAACTCGGAATCTCTCATAGGATGGATGATTCTTGCAGAGGCATTTGAAAAAGTTGGAAGAGAGGAAGAAGCAAGAGCTGCCCATGCTAAACATAGGGAGATTCAAGACAGAATCAGGCGGGATAAAACAGGATTGATTGGACAGCCGTAAACGGAAAAATGATGCAGTAGTAAAGGAATCAAATCATAAAGAATGAGAAACAGTTTAACAAACCCAGGATTAAATTCACTAAGAATGCAATGAAAAGGAGTACACTAAATACTGAGATCACTTCAAAATTCCGATAAATAGCTCTACCAAATCTAATACTTCTTCTCATTACTATACTTGTCAATGTCGCTCTCGCTTTGTCATGAAAATCAATGTCACATGCCCTTAGTGTAGAATAGCGTGTAAGACAATGCCAGACTGCCTGACCATACCTTGGCCATCTCATGTACATAAGGATGATAATTACCAGTTCGATTATCGCAATTATGCAACCATCCATATGAACATCACTTCATCCTAGTTTTGCAATAGATTCTGCAGCTTCTACAAGAGTTTCAACTTCCTCTTGTGTATTATAAAGATAAAGTGAAGCTCTCACACTTCCATCAATTCCATTTGCGTCGAACCATGAATGCACGCAGTGTTGACCGGATCGTACCATTAGGTTATAGTTCCGATTCATAATCATTGCAACATCGTGGTACTGTACCCCTTCGATTTTGAAAGAAGTGATTCCTCGACGCTCCAACGGATCATTAACACCTATTATGGACGCTCCTTCAATCTGCACTAAACCTTCATGCACTATCTGATTAAGATTAGTTTCATGCCGCTCGATGTTTCTCAGTCCAACTGATTTCAGATAGCGTGCGGCTGCTGCAAGTCCTAGTTCTCCTGCATAATTCTGGAGTCCTGCTTCATACTTTTGAGGAGGTTCTAGAAACTCATGGTCTTCGAGTGTACTCCAATCTACAGTTTCTCCGCCAACGATAAATGGATTCATTCTTTCATAGTTATCCCACTTCACATAGAGAATACCTGTACCTGTTGGGCCCAGCATCTTATGACCAGAGAATGCAAGAAAATCTACATCAAGTTTTGCTACGTTCAATTCATGATGTGGAGCTGTTTGAGCAGCATCAAGCAATACAAGAGTACCATTATCATGAGCTGAATCAATGATTTCTTCAACTGGAAGAGAATAACCATCAAGGTTGGAAGTCCAAACAAACGAGATAAGCTTCACATCCGGAGTCAATACGTTCTGAAAAGATTCCATACTAAAGCTATGATTCGGTTTAGACCTAACAGCGACATGTTTGACATCCTTCCTCTTTGTAATCATTTGACATGTAACCAGACTCGAATTATGTTCTCTGTCAGTTGTGAGGATAGTATCACCCGAATTTAGCTGTAAGGAATTTACAACAAGATTGAGACCTTCAGTAGTGTTTCGAGTAAAAATAATTTCTTCAGACTTCTTTGCTCCAATGAATGACTTCATGGTATTCCTGGCTTTGATTCGAGCTTCCTCAACTTCATGGCTGAGCCTATGAACACTTCTTCCTGCACATGCTGGGAATCTCTCATAATATTCTAGGATTGCATCAATAACTTGTCGAGGTTTGAGGGACATACAGGCTGAATCCAAATAGCGGATTGGTTTTCCTTTGATCTCTCTATCCAATATCGGAAAATCACGCCTGATTTTTTCTGAATCCATAACGACAACTACTGATTACGTGACTAATAAGCATCCGGCTTATTGACCACACCATCAAATTTGAAGCAACTCTTATCTGGAGGGCTACAGTCCATATTGAAGATATTGGGTGATAGAAAGGATGAAAATTCTTGTTACGTACAGAAGCGTGACCGGGAATACGAAGAAGATTGCTGAGGCTATCTTTGGTGAGATTGAAGGAGAGAAAGAGCTCAAATCATTTCGAGAGGTTGAATCTCTAGATGAATATGACTTTGTATTTGTTGGATGTCCTATTGAGAAATTTGGAGCAGGTGAGGCGTCAAAGAAGTGGATGAATGAACATATCAAGGGAAAGAGAGTTGGTCTATTTTGCACTCATGGTGCTCCAGAAACAGCACCTACTGTGCCTCCATGGCTTGAATCTCTGAAAGCTACAACCATTGATTCAGGAGCGGATATTATTAGCTTCTTTAATTGTCAAGGCGAGCTGAGTCAGAAAGTTCTTGATATGATGCTAGCAGATGAAAACCCCTATGTAAGGAAACTGGCTAGTTTTGGTCGTGATGGAACCCTCGGGCAACCCGATGAGTCCAGGGTTGACAAAGCTCGAGAGTTTGCTAGGGAAACAATGAAGAAAATCAGATGAGGTGTATACATGTACTTAGAGAATGCTAGAGCTCTTGTTCAGGGTAGCTTTGTACTAATCTTCATTGCTGTTGCATATTTCATTAATTTAGAGATTGGATTGATTCTTGCAGGAATCCAAGGATTTCTCATAGTTCAATCGAGCTTTACTAACTGGTGCGTTCCAGATCCCCTGTTGAAGAGAATTGGATTGAAGAGGAGGTGTGATTGAGAAAGTGGGAACTCTACGATACATCAAGGGATTCGTGTTAGAGCCTTTTCTTGGAATCTTTGTTGTTCCATTCATACTTCTTCTTTTTTCTGGATACAATCCGGTATGGAATCAACCGCTACCACTTAACATTGTATTGACAGGTATTGCAACCCTCTTTCTCGCGATTGGGTCCATCCTGGTATTTGTGACAACATACCATTTCGCGAAGTATGGTGAAGGCTCAGCAGCACCATGGGACCCTCCAGTGAAGCTTGTAGTCCAAGGATTCTATCAATATACTAGGAATCCAATGGTACTCGGCGTGCTCTTCACTGTGCTTGGAGAATCTATTCTCTTTGAGTCCCTTCCGCTTCTTCTTTTGTTTATTGTACTATGGATTGGAAATCACATTCTATTCGTAAAGGGGGAGGAACCTGAGTTGACAAGTAAATTCGGTGATCAGTACACCACATACGTTAAGAATGTCCCTCGTTGGATTCCCCGAAGAAATCCTTGGAAACCAGATTCGGAAAACTAATGAGCGTCGCTAGGAGGTACCCATTTCTCAACATAGGCTTTCATGCACTTTTCAGTACAAAACTGGTACTCTCTATGGTCTAAGACAGTTTGGAAATTTCCGCCAGGCTTCATTTTAGAATTGCACTCATCGCATAGAAAATCAAGCTGAGTACTCCAGATGCAGTGGTCCATGATGGCCTTTCCTATTTTCTTGATCTTGATTTTCTTTTCAACCATTGTAGTTCCTCTGAATCATCAATAGTCGATTTTATGGATACTATCCTGATAAATTCATTCTTTCAATACTTATGATTCAGAGAATTTTAATGCTGGTTCACTAGAGGATAACAGGGTGTTCGAAGTGCAGATTGATTTGACACCATTAACCACAATAGTCGGATTAGGTAGTGTGATTATTGGTATAATAGCCACACTTCATTCAATAAGACGTTTCACAAGAGCTAGGAAACTTGGTATTTTCCTTGAATTCCACAAATTGCTCTATGACAAAGAGTTTGTAAAAGAGATGAACGAAATCCAGACCTGGAGTTGGGATGATGTCGAAGATTTCTTTGTGAAATATGGTCCAGAACCCAACCCAGAAGATTTTGCAAAATACATTCGAGTTGGATCATATTTTGATGGGCTAGCCACACTTGTACAGAGGAAATTCATAGATGATAATTTCATTCCTGAAACAACTGCCATAGCGCTTATCGGCTTTTGGGAAAAATTTGAACCAACTGCTGACGATCTTGCATTAGTATTCAGACGCCCACAATGTTGGGACTCCATAAAGTACCTTTACAATAAGCTCCAGAAGATTGACTACCAATACGATAGAAACCATTATGAAAAGCGGATTGAAGAGGAAGCGAAAAGAACAGAAAACACTTCGTAGTATAGTAAATTTACACAGTCTTCCTTGTATCTGTATGGTATGCACCTACCGATCTAGCCAACTCAAGCACTTCATCATGGTGTGACAGCAGCGCACAAGGAAGGTCATGGTTTTCAAGAATATGTCCATTCTCTCGAATCTTCTTGAATAGAGGACTTGCAAGGCTTTTCTTGAGACTTGAATTTTGTAAGTTGTGAGTAGCAATATTGGAAACGGGGCAGGCAGTCAAATCTCCAGCAGGAGTCACGTGTACAAAACCCCTGCCAGCTGAAACACATCCACCGAAGAATTCCTCGTCATTTGGTGAGTGGAGAAGGAATATTGGATTGTTACCCCTATATGATACAACATGTTCCCTGAATTTCTCTCGTTCTTCAATTGTTAGCATTTTACCCTGATCAGAACATGGAGAAAGAGACTGACGTGTTGGAGCAGATGGTTCGGGTGTTGGAATATATTCAATGAATACACCTATTCTAACACCTCGTTGAATGAGCTTGTCAAGATTCCTTTTGTTCATCCAGAATGAGTAATTCTCACGAGTTATTGTGGCAGAGATTCCTGTAAGGACTCCAATACTCCAGAGTTGTTGGAGGGAAGAAATTGCTCGAGCGTGGACTCCAACCCCTCGTCTTGAATCAGTGGCTTGCTTATCTCCTTCCAGGCTGACTACTATTGCGATATTGGAAGTCTTGCGAAGCTGCTTGAAATCATGGTCGGAGATTGAGGTTCCATTTGTAACTATAAGGAAGAAAAGATCATTGAACTCCATACATAGGTCAATAATACCTTCACACAGGAATGGTTCACCTCCCGCAATCACGAACCCAAATACACCCAACTGTTTTGCCTCAGAGATGATCGACCTCCATTTCACCAGGTTCATGTCACGTACAGACTTTGTTTCAGATTCTCGTACATCTTGTGGATTTGTTCGAGTTGATGCTGCATAACATCCAGCACAGACAAGATTGCAGGTTGAGGTAACACTCAAAATCATAACTGAGGGGACTTTTAGACCTCGCTCCATGTATTGAGCACGCCTTTTCTCAGCCCACTGATAGGATCGACCAAGTCGAATTACTGCTCTCAGATATCTAGGATTTCGTACAATCCATGGAAAGAATGTATACGTGAATGCGGGGTCAATGCTATCAAGGATTCGTCGTAGAAATGCTCGATGAACAAACGACATTGTATTTTCCTCAGTCAAATGCGAACTGTGAATTATGCATTTGATTCATATAAATTTCATTAAATCACACGATTAACTACAAGTGTTGGATGGTCAGGTATCTTCTTCAAAAATCTCTTTCATTCACAATGGAACTATACCTATGCTTTCGAGTTCATCCGAATTAAAACATCTGGTCTTCATATTAGACACAATAAAGTAGTCATTAAAATGTGCACATAATAATGCATATATACGATAATGAAGTAATTTGTATGATTATAATGTCAATTAATCATGTGCCTCGCGTTGGATATGGAGAAGCAATGAGAGCTGTAATGAAGGAGCTCTCAAAGGGTACACCCATGTCAATCTCTGCGTTATCAAAGAAACTTCGCATCGATCGTCGCACAATAGGCAACGTAATCGATCTCCTCTTAGATGTGCAGGATGTTCTTGTCTCAAAAAAGATTGACACATCAAGAATCGGGCGTCGATTTATCATCAAATTCAACAATCGAACTGCCGCAACCCGGAAGAAGTTAGAATCAGTACTTTATGTTGTCCGGAGAAAGACTGGCAGGAGTAAGGAATAAAGCAGTGTAAGGTGAGTGGTATGGTTCACAGAATTGGAGGGGTACTTACATCCATATTTCTCAGTCTAAGTTTTGTAATCTGCAATTTACTTTGGAGCTTTGTGGGATGGTATGTCTATCCTCAGGCAGCTGTCATTCTGGTAATTGCCGCATTGGGAGAACATTATGTATCAGGAAAGGGGTACTACTCCTATACCTCACAAAATGGCTACTTCATTGGACGTGTTCCATTGTGGATTCCATTTATGTGGGTCTTCATGGTACAAAGCACGCTTCTTCTAACATTGATGGTTGGGTTTACAGGTCTGCAAGCAGTATATTTGTCAGGATTAATCTGCATGTTTTGTGACTTTATTGTAATTGAACCACTTCTGTGCTCCCAAAGAGGATTCTGGGAATGGACCGCTGTAGAAAGAGGATACTTCAGATTCATCCCTCCAGAACTCAATCGATTCACTGCACCCCCTGGCAACTATGTAGTCTGGTTCTTCTTTCCATTCTTATTGAATTCTGCTCTTTATATTACAAGTCTATTGGTTTGATAGTATTGAAGAAGAAGTGGAGCCGGCTCTGGGATTTGCACCCAGGTAGAACAGATTTGCAGTCTGTCGCGTAGCTGCTCCGCCAAACCGGCTCAGCTGAGAGGACATTCATTATTCTGGATTTAAGGATGTCGGC
>JAEOUL010000105.1 GCA_016839345.1 Candidatus Thorarchaeota archaeon
ACTGACGATTGTAGCAATTGGTACATCTTTACCTGAGATTATTTCTAGTATTACTGCGGTAATTACAGGAAAATCACAGCTTGCATTTACAAATATAGCAGGAAGCACTCTGGTAAATCTAACATTAATAATAGGAGTTAGCGCAGTTATCAGTCCACTCGCGTCAAATGCTGTTGTTATAGACCGTGATGCCAAAGTCATGATATTCATTCTAGGAATCTTGGCGGTTTTTATTTTTGAACCAATCAGTCCGGGTATGATTGTTGCTTGGGAAGCTGCAATTTTACTTGTGTTATTTTTTGCATATCTTTCATTCTTGTTCACTGGAAGAGAGGAATGTGAATCCTGCTATCAATTTCAAGTCTTTGTAGACTATTTGATTCGTTTTAAGTTCTTGACAACTTTGAGAGGATACCTATCTTCACCGAGGAAATCTCAACGGGAAAAAGAACTAGCTAGCCAAGAAACTAAAAGATATGATTCTTTGAAGAGTCCATTTGTAGTAATCATATCCGCGTTCTCAATTGTGCTTGGTGCTCAATTTGTTGTCAACGGGAGTGATTTTATAACAGAAACTTGGGGAATTCAAGAAGGAGTCATAGGATTCGTTATTATAGCAATTGGCACCTCTCTTCCTGAATTAACGGTATCAATAAACAGTGCGAAGAGAGGATTTGGAAGGCTGTTAATTGGAAACGTGATAGGAAGTAATATTGTTAATATCACATTGGGTCTTGGAATTGTTTCGTTATTTGTTCCAACACAGATATTGTTGATTGTTGGTAACATTGTGATGATAGGAATTACATTGTCAATATCATTGATCTTTTTCTACATAATTCGTCGTGATTGGCGTGTAACTCGTTATGAAGGTATAATCTTGTTATTTCTCTTTGTCATAGCACAGGTATTGACAGTCTACTTTGAACAATTTGGATGAAACCTACTAGTCTAACTTTGATTTGAGAATTCGATCAGCAATTAGATCTATTTCGGGAAAGCTGTCATCATCCTCTCGAATCCAAACATAGTCAATTTTCCCATCAGTATCTATAACGATGATGCTGGGTTTTGCAACGCATCTGAGAGAGCCAACTTCATCGGCGTATACCCCGTAGGCTTTTGAAATAGTGCGATCAAAATCGCTAGCCATTGTAAATGGAATCTCTTCCTGTTCGATGAAGGTCTTCAATGTTGCCAAGGGCTCAGTAGCTATACCAATGAAAGTTACACCCAGATTGCTTAATGATTCATGGAGTTTTAGGAAGGAGTTGGCGAGACCTGCCGAAATCAGAGTAAAAGTATCTGTAAAGAAGACAAGTACTACATTGTTATCAAGTAAATCATTTAGATGAATGTCCTCATCGTTAGTTCCTGGTAGCACAAAATCTGGTGCTATGTCTCCTACTTGAAGATGAATGTCATCTCCATTTTTCGAACTATCCATAGATATTCTGAAGAACCTAGATATTTCATCTTTGCGACATAGGTGAGAATTATGAAGTAGAACTATCCAACGAATCCTCCGCTATTGCTTCAACTGGTTTTAACAATTGTTTCTTGAATTCAGTTCGACCTACAATTAATCTGACCAGTCCATTAGCAAGAAAAGCAATGACTATGAATATGAGTAAAGCAGAGAAGTCAATGTTTGGAAAGATGAAGACGAATGCTGCGAGATTAATTGTTAGTATACCAGTCAATATCCAGAGCATTTGTATCCAAATTGGAATTTCGGAGAAAAGAACTCCAAGTACAATCCTTGATATTCCGACAAGAATCATTGCTGTTGCAGGGTAAAATATCAGTGACTCAGGAGGTACAGTGAAGAATACGAAGTTAACAATAGAGAGGATTATTGTGCTTAGCCCTGTAATGAATAGAAAGATTCGAGCATAGAAATTGGTTCGAATGACATAAACACTCCATACTACCCATGCAATACCAATCACCAGCAGACCTATTGACAATATTTCTAGTGCATATGCATAGCTAAATGATAATTCTAGGACAGCTGTGATAGCAACGATGACAACTACCAAACCTATTGCGTCATCAAGCAATGCAATTTTAGATAGGTCTCTCTCCTCTCTCATATGTCATGAATTTCCGACACGAGAATTATCTCTTTCGGTTTTTCAGCTACTCAAGCTAAAGCTGAATCTTCTTATACGCATCTGGAATCCTGATTCCAGTCTTTCCTGTAAAAACATCCCTAAGAAGATCAACATGCTCATCCAAGTCTTTGAGCAGCTTATCTCGCGCATTCTGTTCGATGTTGGGTTCAATTCCCCAGATTGTAAGATAGTTACTCACAACTCCAATCTCAATGGCTCCTTCCTCAAAGTCTCTGAAGATTGTGAGTTTGACTAGAAATTCTGACTCGTACATATTCAGAATATCGCGTACACTAATCATGATGAGATCAAGAAATCCAACAAGGTCTTCCAACTCAGGAGATTCTGTGAGGTTCCCTCTCATGGTTTCAGTTAAAGTCTGAATCTTGGAAGATGTATGGCGTAAATTCTCGAATACATGCATAAGTTTAGTAAACTCTCTGATGGAACTCTCAAGTGCTGGAACAAGCCTATCATAGAGGTTTACAAGAAGAATACCTTTTGCATTCTCCCGGATGTTTTGAAAAGTTTCGAGTTTCCCTAGAGGACCATCCAAATGTTCAATTTGCATGATTGTGTTTGTTAGCGCTTGGATAGACTTAACGGATTTCCTCTGGATGTTTGTCCATTTTTCAACAAATGTGTCAAGGCCCTCACGGAGGTCATCCAGTGAGTCTAAGTAGTGCACCATTTTATTCCAAATGCTCCTTCTTTTTATAACATATAAGACATTCTGCGGGGGCACAAATGGTAGAGAATGAACGATATCGAACACGGCTTCATATAGGATTATTATTGTATAACCATCAAGATTTTCAAGAAATCGAATCAAATTAATTTGAGAAGATCTGAGCGCGTTATGATTCCTTGAATTCGACCTTGATTGTGAACTAATACAGCTTGATAATTCTCGAAGAGAGGTATAATGACATCAACGGATGTGTTCTGGTCGACCATTAGCACTCCACTAGGACTCATAACAGCTTGAACAGAAATCTCATGAAGATCGTGTTTCAGGTTTTGGATAATGTCCCACTCAGTGATGAGACCAACCATTTGCGTACCTCGTAAGACTGGAAGCTGAGAGAAATTATTCTGTTGCATTATTGATACTGCGGTTGATACTACATCTCGGGCATCTATAGTAACAGGATTAATCGTCATTATGTCTGAGCAGATTTTTCCGAATCTTCCAGTTAGAACATCCACTATCTTCTTTACAAGTGACAATTTGGGATCAAGAGATCCACGCTCAAGTCTTGCGATGTATGATTGAGAAACACCTGTCTCGGCAGCCAACTCAGCTTGAGTTTTACCAGTGCGAAGTCTAAGTTCCTTCAAGTCAGCAGTCGTCAGTATCATATGATTATATTCTCCATAGTAATATGAAACTATCGATAGTATTACTATTCAGTAAATTTTCGTCATGAAACATAAGTCTTTTATATACTTACCACTGCGCCGGGTGGAAAAGATGAGTTGATTTCACGATGAATTTGAAAGTCACGCGCGGGGCCGGACCTTCTGTTGACCAACTCCCAGTAGAGATTGTGGAGAGAAAGGGCAAGGGCCATCCGGATACTCTCTGCGACAAAGCTGCAGAGGAATTATCAGTTCGCTTAAGCGAATACTACATGGAGACTTTTGATCAGGTTCAACATCATAATGTTGACAAAGTACTTCTTGTCGGTGGACAGTCTAACGCCAGATTTGGAGGCGGAGACGTTATCGAGCCAATTTACATTTTGATGAGTGGACGAGCTGTTGATGTTGTAGACAAGGACTACGAGAGACAGGTTCCAGTTGGCAAGTTTGCCGTAGAGCACACAAGAGAGTGGTTGAGTAAAGACCTCCCAAATCTCGATGTGAACGCAGATGTCATCATTGATTATAAGATTCGAGCTGGTAGTACCGACCTCGTTGGCAACTTCGATCTAGAAACTGGTATCCCACGAGCAAACGACACCAGCTTCGGTGTTGGCTATGCACCATTATCACCCACTGAGCTGATCACACTTGAGGCAGAGCAGCTCTTAAACAGTGAAGAAGTGAAGAGGCAGTGGCCTCAGATTGGTGAGGACATCAAAATCATGGGAACCCGAATCGATGACAAGATCCACATGCAAGTCGCAGCAGCCATCATTTCCTCTAAGACAAAAGACAAAGACGAGTATGCCAATGTCATGCAGGGAATCAAAGATCTTGTGAAAGACCTTGCAGTCAAAATTACTGATATGGAAATTGAGGTTAGTGTTAATACTGCTGATAGTCCTGAGGATGGTCTATTCTACCTGACAGTCACTGGAACTTCAGCTGAACACGGAGATGATGGTCAAGTTGGCAGGGGTAATCGAGCAAACGGTTTGATCACTCCATACAGACCCATGACACTTGAGGCAGCAGCTGGAAAGAATCCTGTGTCACACGTAGGAAAAACATACAATGTTGCAGCCAGGGAGATCACAGAGCGTGTACACAAGGAACACCCTGAACTATCTCAGGTCTATTGTTATCTTGTAAGCCAGATTGGTGCGCCTATCACAGAACCACTAGCAATCAATGTCGAACTCTATGGAGATTGTGATATTGAAAAAGTGAAGGTTTCAGCAGAATCAATCACAGAGGAAGTCATTGGCAAACTCCCACGAGTCTGGGAAGGTTTTGTCAAGAGACAGTACCAACTGTGGTAAGTTGTTCGTAGAAAAAACTAGTAGGGCAGTTTTACTCAGCCCTACATTATTCTTTCTTCAATCATTATTAAGACCAAGTGACTTCATGAACGCATCAGTGTTCATCTCTCGGCTTAGAAAACTTATGACCATCTCATCTGGATCTAGACTTCCACCGGGAGCTAGAATCTTATGACGATACTCAATCCCTGTCTGTGGATTCATGAATCCATCAGCTTCAAACTTCGTGAAGATATCCTCAGCATAGGCTTTGGACCAAAGATAGCTGTAATATCCTGCTGTGTATCCGGGATTCGCGAAATGCCCAAATCCAGCATCCATTCTGACTTCTTCTGGCATCTTGAAACCAGTAATCTCTGAAAAGATCTTCCTGAACACAGCACTTGTGTCTTCAACATTTTCTGTGTGGTAGGTCATATCAATCAAAGAATAGGCCACTTGTCTGAGCTGGAGGATTCCGATGTCAAGTAACTTTGCATCTATCATTCGTTTAAGCAGGTCAAATGGAAGCTTCTTACTAGAATCTTTGTAATGACCTGATAATTTGCTCAGAACTTCTTCTTTCCAAGACCAGTTTTCGAACATCATAGAGGGAGTTTCTGTGAAATCTGGAAGTACTCCACTCAGTCCAAATCGTGCATAGTTCGCCTGATTACAAATCATGTGCATAATATGACCAAATTCATGAAAGAAAGTCTTTACTTCCTCATGATTGAGCAATGATGGAGTATCTTCAGCTGGTTTTTCATAATTGGACACCATTGAACAAATAGGAAGGTAAGCTATTCCATCTTTTACTCGTCGATCCAAAAAGCCGAAGACCGCATAATGCTTGAACTTTCCATCTCGTGGATAAAGATCCAGGTAGAACACACCCAGTGTCTGTCCATTTGTTTTATCAATCACTATGAACTCTTTTACATCTTGATGCCAAACATTAGGTTCATTGGATTCTATGAACTCAAGATTGAGGACTGTTTGATAGACATCAAGTACTCCGGAAATTACTGAATCAATTGGGAAATACTCCTTAATCTCATTTTGATCTACATCGTATTCGTCTTTTCTCAACATCTCATGGTAATAGAAAATATCCCAGATCTCAAGATTGGCGTCTTCAATAGGGATGTTCAGTTCCTTTGCCTTCAGTCTTCTAAGCTTCTGAATTTCCTTGTCACTCAATGGGTCAAGTTTGCTCTTCAGGTCATTCATGAAATCAAATACTCTCTGAGGAGTTTTTGCCATCTTCCTAGAGATTACATACTCCGCAAAGTTTTGATGTCCGAGCATTTTTGCTTGTCGTTCTCTGAGAGTGAGTATGTCTGAAAGACGTTCACTATTTTCTTGACCACCT
>JAEOUL010000106.1 GCA_016839345.1 Candidatus Thorarchaeota archaeon
ACCTTTTCTCTACTTGGATGAAATGAAAGCAATTTTGAGAATGGCGAAAGAGTTAGGCATCCCACGAAGAGGTTCCATAACCAATGGCTACTGGGCAAGGACCCCCTCACTAGCCAAAAAAACACTCAAGGGACTTGTAAATGCAGGTCTGAATAGGATTACTTTCAGTGTTGATGGGTTTCATCAGCAGCATATTGACATCACAAGTGTAAAATTAGGTATTGAAGCCGCGATTTCACTTGGTATTGAGCGGATATGGATAGACAGTTACTACTTGGAGTCGATTGACTCCGAGAATATGTTTGACAAGTTGACAAAGGAGAGTCTTAGAGAAGTACAAGGAATAGAAGAAGTTGAGTACTCATTACATAAAGTCGATTTTGAAGGTAGAGGAGCCAAGTCGTTAATTGGCTACACTGAGGTTTCATCTGAGATTCCTAGGGGTGCTTGTTTATTTCCATATTGGTTAGGAGGCGATTTACAAAGCCCTGAAGTGATTGAAATAGACTTTGAAGGAAATGTCACGCTGTGTCCCGGAGTTTGTATCGGGAATGCAAAAATGGAATCGCTCAAAAAAATTCTCAATAACTATGCGTATACAAACCATCCAATCATTCGCATCCTAGTAGAGGAAGGTCCAGTAGGTCTCTTTAGACACGCGACACAACGTGGACTCAGACCAAGTTCAAAATTTGTCAATGAATGCCATCTATGTTTTGAGATGCGTAGACTATTACATGAACACTATCCGCGTTATCTTGCACCAAAAAGATGCTATCAATAAATGACATATAATGACTGCAAGAGCGGGATGGAATCCACCAAGGTTCAGAATCCCTTTTTAGGAATTAATAACTCGTAGTGACCTGACTCAGATTGAGTTAGTCCGACACAATCATGATTGGAAGTTTAAGGCATGGCTGAAAGAACGGATTTGAAAATCGATCCAAAGCGATTAGAGGAAATCAATGATTTTCTGATGCGAGATGATAACCCCCTTGTCAATGAACTCTTTGATGTTATTGACAAATATGGCGGTGTGGATGAGATTAACAGGAAAGCTAAGGAGGCAAGGAAACTTGAGAATCTCCTCGCACAACTTGAAGCAAAAGATTCTGACTATGTAAAAGACCTCAGTTGGCTGCAAGAACAACGTGACAATGATGCCTTTATCTCGATACCTGACTATCGCCGTAAAATACTGGGAAACAAGGCTGACAGTACCAAATTCGATGACAGTTTTGCTGTCACCCTTGAGATTAGTGCATGCCAATACTTCCCTTGGCTTATTGAAGAAGCCAAACAGTCAATCAAAGAACAGGAACTTATGCCTGGCCGATTCATTCGCGTTCGAAATATGGCCGAACAGACTGAAGATGATCAGGTCATTGCGTTTGCGGCCGGTATGCAGATTGTAGGTGCATCTTATGTTGAAACACTAGACTCAAAGGGAACCTACCCCGGCTCAGACGGTGCTCCGGTGAATGTTCATCTCGGAGGTCCAGAAACAATCACCGGATACTTTGGTGGTGTCGGAATGCCTAATGACTTCCCATTGAGATGGGCTGACGAATACCTAAATTATTTCACAAAGTATGGCGTGAAACAAGTACTCAACATCAACCCAGGTAGTGTGCTTGTTGGCTATATGATGCATAAATTAGGAATTGACATGGAGTTTAAGATATCAGTCTTCATGGGTAATGACAATCCGTATGCATGTCTTTGGACACTACTAACAGCGAAGCTCTTCAGCCGTCAAGATGGAACCAGTCCTCTGATAGGCTTCAATCTCTCCAATAGTGTTGATAACAAAACCTTGGAACTTGCAGCGTTTGTGAGAGAAGACTTCGGGTTTGAGGATGTTGTCAGACTTGAACATCATATCACTGAAACTTACAAGAGTATTGTCCGACAACCCTATGATAGACTACCAGAGCTTCTTGATTTGGCTAATCATGTTAAGAATATCAGTGCTAAACATGAGGGTGGAGTTCCGGAGATTGACTCACAACGAGAGCATCCAAGTGACATTTTAGATTATTTCAGACAAAAATCTGAAATCATTGAGCAAGGTCATATGCCGCTACTGACACAGAACTATCTTGACAAACACCATGCACTCAATAGAACTGCTGAAGAATTAACAAAACGGGGTCTTACTTTCATTGCAGCAGAGAAGCTGCATAAGAAATAGAAACAGCTCTGGAAAGATAATATGAGCAAACCTGAAAAAGTGCTCTCACATATCAGGTTGAAAAACATCATCATATAGATTCTGCAGTCTTATTTTATGCGCTTCTTCTTCTTTGGCCAGCGCCTCAAAGACTGATCTGTGAGACGCACTACCTGTAAGCTCAGAGAGTGCTTTGTAGAAACTGTTTGCTGCAGACTCTTTCTTGATAGCCACAATCAGAACGTCTTGAGGTGTGGATGAAGGTGTGAGTGGAATATCAACAAGGTACTGATTCAAGTCCATCTCTTCTAGCTCTTCAACAGAACTGCAGGTGAAGGTGTCACAAACACCCGCCTCAAGTGCATCCTCCAATTTTTGCTTGTGGATTACTTCTTGGTGTGCCAAATCCTTAAGCAACTTAGCAGAAGCCTTTAGTTCTGAGTCCTCAGCTGCTTTCATATAGAACTCATAGGCTTCCTCTTCCCTCTGGATTGCAAGGGAAACCAACTTTTCGAATGACTGTTGAATAGTTGTCAATGCTGTTCCCCAAGTTATCAGAACGCTGGCCCGTTTTAAGCGTGATGATTGGGTTGGCATTTGATTATAGTCTAGGTACAATCTCTCTCATCTTTGATGGCAGATATTTCCGTAATGCATTGGGTATCTCTACACTCCCATCTTCTCTTTGATAGTTTTCGAGAATCGCCACAATTGTTCTAGGGTTAGCCATCATTGTACTGTTCAGTGTGTGGAGGTAAGCCTTTTCAGTTCCTCCTTTCTTTAATCGATATTTGATATTGAGTCTGGTCGCTTGATATGCCGTGCAATTACTACAAGAACCCGCCTCACGATACTTCTGTTGCCCTGGAAACCAGTACTCAAGGTCATATTTTTTCGCAGCAACAATTCCTATATCACCAGTACATGAATTCACAATTCGATAGGGGAGTTTCAGCGCCTGCACATACTCCTCTTCATTTTTGATTAAATCTTCATGAATATCCCAAGACTCATCTGGATGACTGAATACATACTGCTCTACTTTGTTAAACTGATGTACTCTAAAAATCCCCTTCGTGTCTTTTCCATGGGATCCTGCCTCCTTTCGAAAACATGCACTTACACCAGCTAACTTGATTGGTAGGTCATTTGGTTCGAACACTTCTCCCATGTACATTGCTGAAATTGGATGTTCAGATGTGGCGATGAGATATAGGTCTTCATCCTCAATTTTGTACATCACGTTTTCAAAGTCAGCCAGATCTGTGACACCCTCATATGGCTCATGTCGCATCATGAAAGGTGGATAGATTGGAGAATATCCTTTTTCCAAGAGCATCTCAAGAGCCATCTGTTGCATCGCAATATCAAGAAGAACTAATTCATTTTTGAGATAATAGAATCTTGAACCGGCTATTTTTGCAGCACGAGGAATATCCCCTACTCCAAGTGTTTCAAGTAAATCCACATGACTGTGGTATTCAAAATGGAACTCTGGCTTTCCTCCCCACTCTCTAACGACCACATTGTCTTCATCACTTTCCCCGTATGGGACACTTTCATGAAGGATATTAGGTATACTCATCTGGATACGTCGTAGCTTTGTTTGAATTTTCCCCTTGTCATTTTCTATAGACTTAATCTTGTCATTAACCTTATTGACCTGCTTGACAAGCTTTGAATCATCTTGACCTGATTTCTTCAACTCACCTATATCTCTTGAGAGTTTGTTCCGTTGCGTTCTCAAATCCTGAATTTCTCTCATTAAGCCTCTTACTTGCTCATCAATCTCAAGAAGGCGTTCAAAATCTTTGAGTTTATTTTCATCTCTTCGGAGTTTGAGATTGTCACGGATTAAATCGATGTTCTCTCTAATGAAACGGATGTCCAACATCTTATGTTCCCACCAGTCAATCTGTGTTTATGTGTGAATTTCAGAAACTAGATAAGTCGTTTCCTCAGGTTCTTCCTCGTGAAATAGCTCTCTCATAAGTTTCTTCGATTTGACCAATCTGGTTTTTCCACGAGTATTGATTTTCCACCTTTTGGC
>JAEOUL010000229.1 GCA_016839345.1 Candidatus Thorarchaeota archaeon
AATTATATACCCACTCCGCGCTGGGTCTGCTAATTGAAATCCTTATGATGCTTGCGGTTGGTTTGCAGATTTCTTAAGTTCTATTTCCTAACTTTCCAAATTCCAAGAATGACTACAACAACACTCATAATAGAAACAGCACCTATCACTGGATTCATCAGTCCCCAATTTCCATCGGTTGGTGTGATGGTCGTAGTCGTATTTGAATAGAGTATCTCTAAGAGTATACTCATCGATTTTGTAGTTGCGTATCCATAGCCATCGACGACAACCAAACTGGCTGTGATTGGACTTTCTGTGTCTATATCCATGAGACCCCCACCTGCATCAGGTTGGTTGACCTTAGTAGTGATAAGGGATGGTACATAATACGTTCCCATTCCTGGTTCTTGCGTAACTTCCATAGGCCTGCTAATCACTTCTTCAATTTCAAGAGTAGTCTGGTTTAGAAAGGTGACAATTAATTCCACATATTTGATATAGCTCAACCCTGTGACTACTATCTCAAAGCTAGTGTTGGACAAATTAAGAGTTAGTTTGTTCTCTGATTCATCATAATTCTGATGTATGATTTGAATTTCTGGCCCACTTGTTTCTCTTAGTATTGTATACTCAAAGATGGGGAAGTAGACAAAATGTTGAATCCCAACTGTAAGATTGAGACTCTCTTCATCAATGAATTCATTCCCAAATGAAGCCCATGTTTCATTCATAAAGAAATATGTTGAATTCATCCAGACAGCGTAGTGGATGAACTCACCTTCTGGTGTTTCCAATATCTTCTCATAAGGTACTAGGGTTTCGTAGTATGATGTTGAATTGGATTCGCCTTCATTCTCTGAAAGGTCAACTACAAGGTCAATGTCAGAATCAGGATTCTCCCACCAGATTTCAAATGAAAATCTGAAGTTCTTTGGTTGCATAATGGATGTATTTGGAAAGAAATACCTCCAGAAGATTTCCTGTCCATCTATCATGAGAAACCCAGAGTCAAATGTGCTCGCATTTGATGCAGGGGGTTCAAAGGGTGGATATGCAGAAGTTTGCGATAACGAAATATCATCATGTAGATAAACACATGTTTCTCGGTGAATTGGATGGATCAAGGAGAGAAAACTTCCCATTAATATGACTAGGGTGAGGACAAATACTTTTTTTCTCACGACTTTCACTTTTCACCAAGAGATTTTCGATGTTAAAAATTCACTTCGGTTCTCTATTCCTTATACTGGATAGAAATCCCAGAAATGTGAAACCTTCCAGTCATTACCTACCTGTCTATCGCCTCTAAGATCGACCAACTCTTGACCTTCAAAGGGGTAGAACTGGAGATCATTGCTACCATTTAGGACAATAAGGTCGGGTCGACCTGGTTTCCTCCAGTGTCCGACTAAGTAGGTCCAGTCTTCTCTGAAGTCTTTGTCTGACCTGTAACTGTATTCTTTGTTTGAGAAATCGTTGACACCGTCATATGTGAAGAGGTATAACCTTCTATCCCGATAAGCCAAAATGTCTGGTGTCGGCTTTCCTAACCAATGACCGACGAGCAAGTGTGGATAGTCTTTCTGCTTAAATCCACGTCCAATCTTGATATCCTTTTGACCATAGAAAGACTCACCATTGAATGGAAAGATAATGAGGTCTCCATTGTCCTTTCGAATCATGATATCCGGATAGGTTCCTCCCGTCCAATACCCAGGATAGATGTCAGGTACTTTCTTCTTGTTAAACCCATTTCCGACTTTCTCCTTTCGACCAAGGTCTTTGAATTCTTTTCCATCCCAGGGAAACAACTTGAGGTCTCCATCTTCATCTCGAATGAGTAGATCAGATGTTCCATTGTTCAACCATTCAGCGGGATAATAGTCAAGTTCTGCATAGAATCCTTTTCCAACGCGGTCTCCTGTTCCACGGTGCATGAAGGTTTCATCCCTGAATGGATAGTGTCGGAGATTTCCATCCTCGTCCAGTGTGATTAAGGATGAACCTCCACCAATCCGTCTACGATGAGTAGAAGGTAAACTTTGCATCCAATATCCCGGTATGTACTTCAAGAAATCCCATTCGCGTCCTACTTCCCTTCCTGTTTTCTCCCCTTTTGGTGGATAAAACTTGTATCTCCCATTCTCATGCTGGAAGAAAGGGAACCATTTCAAATCGCCATTTTCCTTTCTGATAACAAAACCTGGCATGCTTGCCTCCTCGATTAGATGCAAATGTAGAGTGTTTCACATATTTGTTTGGTGGGTGTATCCGCAAATGGCAAACGTTTTAGGGGGCTTGTTTCACGCGGCTCTCAACCGGAGGCACTCGTATTGAGCGAAGAGACCTTTGACATCGTTGTCGTGGGTGCTGGTTGTCTTGGTGTAGCAACTGCTTATTATCTTCAGAAAAACAGCCCTGACAAGAGAATTCTCCTTGTGGACAGAACACTTGCAGCTGGTCAAGCAAACACTGCTATGAGTGCTGCCGCTGTTCGTAACATGTTTGCATCATCTACAAACCAGATGCTTACTGATACCTCTATCAAATATTTTGAACATGTTCAGGAAGAGCTTGGCTATGATTTGTTCTTTGAGAAGACTGGATACCTCTGGCTTCTTAGTGAAGAGCAGTTCAATCATCAGAGTGTCAAAGTCTGGATGGAACGAATGAAGAAATCCGGTATCAGTTACAAGGTCTACGACAAAGAAGAACTAAAGAAGATGATTCCAGGTCTCAATGTTGATTTTGCAGGCGATGAAGAAGCAGAGCTCATGAATCTCGACGAGGTGAGCTACGGACTTTTTGGTGCAGATTGTGGTGTCCTTGATCCTACAAGGCTAGTCGAGTATTATTTTGAGGAGTTCAGAAAATTATCTCACGTTAAACCACGGTTTGGGGTGGAGGTTGAGAAGCTCCTTCTTGAAGCAGACCCGAAGTTAGACCTCCCTGGTGAGCCATTTGTGTGGCAGAAGAAAAAGGTGAATGGGATTGTCACAGATAAGGGAATAATTAGATCTGATGTTGTAGTATTAGCTACAGGTTCTTGGACAAACAAACTACTAGATCCTATTGGTATAGACAGCATGACCAAGGGAAAGAAACGTCAACTTTTCGTTATTCATGCTGAGGAAAAAGAAGACCTTCAGAAACTCCTAGACGTAAAAGGATTCAACGAACTCGGATGCATTCCATTTACGATTCTCCCTTCAGCTGGAGTCTATTTCAGACCACAACTTCAAGAACGCGGATTCTGGATTGGATGTGGGGATAAAATTGGCCGAGAGTACAAGTATATTCAGACTGATGATGATATGGTTCCAGAGAGTGCATACTATGAGAACAGCATGTATCCAGTTCTGTCAAAATATTTTCCAGCCTTTACAGGAGCAAGACCGGTGAATAGTTGGGCTGGTGGGTACAATTACAGTCCAGATAGAATACCCTTTGTCTACCTCGAATGTGGTGTGCTTGTTGTTAATGGAGCAAGCGGGTCAGGAATCATGAAGGCTGATGCAATGGGACGTATCGCAGATGCTCTCTATCGTGGAGAGTCCGAAGCAGAACTATTTGGCGGAAAGAAGATACCATCTACAACTCTAAGCATCAAGAACCGAGATGTGGAGGTTGAAAGTGTCATTATCTAGATATAATTTCTGCGCATATGAACAAAGGCTGCGCCATTGGTCATCATATACATACTATCCTTGAGTGAAAAAAGGATTCAATAACGCTATTACAAAAGCCTAAAAGGCAGAAAAGGTCTTTTCAAGTGAGACCTATAGGGGTTCAACTTCTGACTGAGTCAGGTTTAGTAAGAACCCAATCCAGGCAGGCTATCATCGATGGACGAAGACATCCCCCCAACCGAGGTGGATCAATATGAGCGGCGACAGAGTAGACAATGGAAGTATCTCCATTATGGCATTGGAGAGTGGAATCAAGTATGCCAGCTTGGAAGAAGCCCCTGATGAACCCTTGCTCATAGAAATAATCGGTATACGACCTGACGACCTTGCTCAGATTTCTCAACGTTTTGAAATAGATCTAGAAGACCTGCAGGATGTTCAAGACCTCGATGAGCGTCCTCGTCTTCAGATTGAGGATAAGTTCACAATGCTCGTACTAAGGGTTCCAGTAGACCTTCGAGTTGAGGATCGTGAGTACTCTACAAATCCGGTTGGAATGTTCACGAATGGTCGGGATATCATTGTGATTCAGAATGATGAGGTTCCAAGAAGAAAGAAGCGACTACGCGAGAAAGTACGATATAGCACAACTGCGAACGAGGTCATCTATCGCTGGTGGGAGCTTGTTATACACTCGTTTGAAACAACCCTCGATTTGATTGAGGATACAATAAATCAGACTGAGGAGAACATCATGCGGGAAATCTATCCCTCTCATCTTGAGTGGTTCTTCCAGCTCTCACGTGATGCTATCTTCATGGAAACCTCACTCAAAGCCAACATGAAGGTCCTTCGGCGCTTGAAGCGTTTCAATGTCATTGGGAGAATGATCCTTGATGTGGACAGACTGGAGGAGCTTGAGGTAGACCTGCAACAGCAGATGGAGCTGAGTGCCATTTATCGAGAACTAATTGCTAACGCAATGAATGCCTACGATAGTATAGTTGGTCATAATTTGAACAGGATCTTCAAAATTTTAACATCAATATCCTTGCTAATCAGTGCTCCAACACTCGTTGCCAGTTTTATGGGCATGAATGTGATATATGTGACAGAAAATGATCCTACGGGATTTCTTATCATAGTGTTAGTGTGTATAATCATTACAATACCCCTTCTAGCATTCCTTAGGATGAAAGATCTCCTCTGAACAAATGTGTGTAAGTCTTCTAATCACATTACCCTAACTCCTTCCTTAAACGGAAGGGTCTTGTCTAGTTCTTTCTTGCAAGGATCCAATATGGTAGTTCGTCATTAGTTGGTACAAGCCTTTCAAATATAATCTCGAACCCAGTATTCTTAACCATATCAAGACTTGCTTCGGGAGCTGGATGACTCCAGGCCATATCTACTCCATAATACTCAGCAATCTCCTCCCAGTCAGAATGTGCAGTACAAACAAGCATCACACCCCCAGGTTTCAACCATTTGAAAATTCGATTATACATCATTTGATGGAGACTCTTGTGAATGTGGATGATGGCATAAGTGGAAACTATGCCGTCAAATGAGTTTTCATCAAACTCTGTCTTAGTCACATCTCCATGAATCAAGGTTGCTTGCGGGACATTCCTTTTTGCTACTTCTAACATGCCAGTGGAGAAATCAATTCCAGTTGCATGATAACCCTCGGCGATCATTCTTTTTAGAATAGGGCTTCCTCCTCCACATCCGATGTCCAATACGGTTGCCCCTTGAGGAAGGTTATCAACGAATTCTTGGATTTCCTTACTATTGTCAAAAGCTTCTCTATCTAGATTATATTGCTCGGCTATCTTGTTGTATCCCTCTTGTACAATTCTCCCATGTTCTTCTGGACTTTTCCCATGAGTTCTCTCATCTGTCAAATCTGTTCCCTCTATTTTCGTAATAGCTGCTGTTCCTCAGATTTCTGAGTCTGGTCTAAGGTTTCATGGCAAAGATCCAGTAGGCTGTTTCGTCACCAGTGTCTACCAGTTTTTCATATATGATCTCAAACCCTATGTTCACGACCATTTGGAGGCTCTCACGAGCAGAGGGATGGCTCCAAGCCATGTCAACTCCGTAGTAGTCATGGACCTCCTCCCAGTCAGTCTTGGCTGTACTGATCATCATGACACCACCGGGCTTCAACCAGAAGTAGATTTTCTGATAGAGGGCTGGATGATAGCTACGATGAATGTGGATGATAGCATAAGTCGAGATGATACCATCGAATGATTCAGGCTCAAAGTGAGTCTTCATCACATCTCCAAGAATGAGCTCCGCTTCTGGCACATTCTTCTCTGCCAACTCAAGCATCCCCTTTGAGAAGTCAATGCCTTTCGCAGTGAATTCATGTTCTATCATAGTCTTGAGTACAGGTACTCCTCCTCCACATCCGATGTCCAAGACGATTGCTCCTCGAGGAAGGTGGCTGATGAAGTCATCAATCTGCTCCTGGTTCATGACCAGGTCCCTGTCCTGATAGTATTTGCCAGCTATGACATTGTATCCCCTTCTCACAATGTCGCCATGCTCATCTGGGTCCAGACCTGTGTCCTGTTTTGGTGACATGAACGGTCCCTCGCCGTAGTGGACCAGTGTAAGTCTCACTTATTTATGTCTACGTTCCAAGGAAAGACTATGAGAATTGCAGTTCTGACCAGTGGTGGTGACAGCCCTGCCATGAATGCGGCTATCAGAGCAATCACCCGAGTTGGTATTCATCGCAATTGTGAGATTTTTGGAGTATTTGGAGGACTACAGGGTATTCTGGATGAACATATGCATGAGTTGAACTCTCGGTCGGTTTCAAGGATATTACATCGAGGTGGAACTATTCTTACAACAGGTAGGTCTGAGGAATTTCGGACAGAGGAGGGACAAAAGAAAGCTGCCAAGATTCTTTCAGATCGTGGTTTTGATGCGCTGATAGCCATAGGTGGAGACGGTACTATGCGTGCATTAGATGCACTCAGTAAACATTGGAAGGGTAGACTAATTGGACTTCCAGGAACGATTGACAACGATCTTAGTGGAACAGACTACACAATCGGCTTTGATACTGCAGTCAACAATGCCTTAGAGGCCTTAGACAAAATTCGAGACACTGCGCAGTCGTTCCAACGTATCTTCCTAGTTGAAGTTATGGGGCGTCAAGCAGGACATATTGCATTTCATGTTGGTTTTGCTACTGGTGCATCCGCAATACTCATGCCTGAAACTGATACAACGATAGAGGAACTCGCCAAGATAGTTACTAAGGCTAAGAAAAAGGCAAAATCAAGTGTCCTTGTTGTTGTCGCTGAAGGTGATGAGCTGGGTAGTGCGCATGTGATTGGGAATCAGCTATCCGAAAGAATCGGGGAAAAATGTAGAGTATCGGTTCTTGGCTATATCCAACGAGGAGGTAACCCAACCCATTTCGATAGAATTCTTGCGACTCGTCTTGGAGCCTTTGCTATCGAGTGCCTTTTGAATGGAAAACATGGAGGCATGGTTGGAGAGATAGATGGCAACTTGGTGATGACACCATTTAAGGAAACATGGACAGCCAAGAAACCCATTGATCAATGGATGTTGGGGCTTCTTGATGAATTATCCGGATGAAGCTCGGCAGACTAATACGGAAGTAAGCTCATTACTACAATTGTTGAGGAATATGGTTTTCAAAAACCTCGCAGACTATCATCTTTGGGCAGGATGGAAGATGAGAGAAGTCCTTAGCTCTCTTGACTCTGAAATGTTTGCTTCAGAGGTTAATGGAAGAAGTCCTCGTGATATTGTGCAGCATATAGTCCTCGCACTTGAAACCTGCTTCTATTTCATTGAGGATGAGAGAGATAAATCAGTATTTGATCGAGTAAAGAGACTGCCAAGACAAGAACTACTCAAACGCTGGGAGGTTCTTGATACACGGCTGAGTTCTGCGATTGAAGAGATACCTCAAGACAAGATAATGGTGAAGCATATCAAAGATGAGCCTTTTGAGATTGATGTAGTTGATTTCTTCCTTCAATATTTGATTCATACAGCACATCATCGAGGACAATTGGCTACAGTACTTAGTGATATGGGAATTGATGTACCCGGCACTGATTATCTAATGTTCTTTGGAGAAAATGTATAATCCAGTTGAAGATGAAAGAGTCTATAATTAGACTCCAAACATCGTGAGTACGAATAGAATGTCAACAATGGTATGTCCAAGTACTGCACCCCAGATATTATCCGATTTCTGAATGACATAACCCCAAACCAATCCTAGGATAAAGCTGAGACTAAAGTAGATTAAGAAGATGACTAAATCAGATAGTCCTATGATGGCAATGTGTATCATTCCGAAGAAGACAGATGTTAAAATTAGAGAACCATTTTGTCCAAATAGTGATGCCAAATTCCTAAGAAATAGACCTCTGATCAAGAGTTCTTCATAGAACGCATTGCTGATTGCGAATAAGCACAACCATGGCATCCATGAAACGATTATCTCCGGACTTACAGAAATACCAAGACCGCCAAGGGGTATTATTATAATCAATCCTACTGGAGAGGTGAGGATACCGAGCTTGAAACTTTTCTTGAGATCACCCCCCAGCAAAAAGACAGAAGTGTATTCTTTCTCGATTAGCCAAGTACCCACAATCATTGACATGATCATAGGAATGACCTCTGCGACCTTTGCGATAGCTACTCCCTCAACAGTGCTAACTGAAAGACCCGGAATAAGCTCGTGCCAATTTCCCAAGAACCATGTAAGTAGAAATCCAATTGATACAATCAAAAATGAAGCTGATAGTTTCCAGTATTGTTGCCATCTTCCATCAGATTTGTAGATTATGAATGTTGACAAGAAGAGAATGGCAACTACGCAGATTTTTGCAAGAAACCTCGTATCGGTAGACCAGAAATTGTTGTAGCCCCCAACGAAAAAGACAAGAAGACCACTTCCAATTAGAATTGTTAGGATTGCTACTTGTGATACATGAGTGATGTAGGTTTCTACTTCATCAGTAGTAATTTGGTCTGGAGCTTCTTCATCGCCCAAGTTCATTCAGATTCCTCATGTTGATACATTTGAAACCGCTATTGTTCCTAACTTAAACCTCTTTTTGTAAGTGGAAATTGAAAGCCATTTTTATGGAAAAACATATCTTGAACACGTATTCATCTCCTATGTTATTCGCGAAAAATAGAGGGAGTAAGTTGAAGCATTCAAAGGAATTATTGTTATTCAGTATAGTAGTAATACTGATTTTGATGTCCTTTTCATCAGTAACAGACGATCAAAACGCGACAGTCGATGATCGGATAATCAAACCTCAGAAGATTGTAGAGAAGTCCTACGAAACGCATGCACCCATTCAGATCGACAACAACACTCACTTTGCTGATTTAGCAACAGTAGAAGGATGGCTAGGTGAAGGCTCAAGCGATACTCCATATGTTATCAGTGGGTACAACATCACAACACATACTGCTCATTGTATCTTTATCCAAAATGTTGATGCATATTTTGAGATTCGGGATTGTCATTTTGAAGGCGTTTTATTGGGTACCTACTATGGTGTTTATCTCTACAATTGTGAGAATGGTCTGATTGAAAACACCACCTTTGTTCACAAGCAATATGGAATCCAAGTTGAGGAATCAAGCTCAATCACTGTAAATAACTGTACACTATATGATAGTGGTGGGCGCACAATTCGTTTCGAAGATAGTGATTATTGTCACGTGACGAGTTGTCATGTGATAGGTGGTTTAAAGGGTATCCACTTTGCTTCTATGTTTTATAGCACTGTGGACAATTGTATTGTTGAGAATGTGGTAAACGAGGGGGTTTATTTCCAAGTTGCCTATTATTGTACTCTGAGCAACACAGAGGTGACTGCTTGTGGTAATGATCGCATTTCATCAGCCATCCGACTGCTTCAAGCCAGTCACACGACAATATTGAATGTCACAAGCCACGATAATCCATCAACTTCAGTTTGTGGACTCAGAGCTGATGCGTCCCACTACAGCACTATCTCTAACAGTACGTTCTACAGGAATGATGACTATGGAATTGACCTCGAAGACTGCAACGAAGTAACACTTGATAATGTGAATTGTTCGTTCAATGAATACTTTGGTATCTATACTTACAACGCGAACCAAACCACAATCATGGAGAGTGTCATCCACGAGAATAACTATGATGGACTCTTTTTGCATTATTCATACTATTGCAATGTATCCAACAATGATTTCTGGGAGAATGGTGGTGCTGACTGTGAGATCACTCTGGTTCATTCTCCATATGTCACTATATTTGGTAATACTCTGATAGGAAATCGTGACAATCAAGGCCTCTATGCTTCATATTCTCATCATGCGAATATTACTGCTAACACTATTGCTAACAATTTCGATGATGGACTCAATATTCAGAATAGTAATTACACACACCTTGAGAAGAACAACATCTCATATAATGGAGGTTCAGGTCTCTTTCTTTGGGAGTGCGATTATAGTACAATCATAGACAATACTATTGTAGGAAATGACGACATGGGAGTTTACATCACAGCCAGTATACTGTGTACTCTCAATGATAATGAGATATCCAATAATCGATTGGATGGCGTCTATACCAAGGATGCTCACAATCTCATAATGGAATTCAATGAGATATTTGGCAATGGATGGATTAATTACATCAGCAATCCAAGATCAGGAGTCTATATCTCGACCTCAGATAATTGCTTGCTATACCTGAATACGATCTATAACAACACCGTTCATGGTGTATACGTAAGTGATTCAGATGGTTGTGTGTTAAACACTAACACAATCTATGGAAATCTAGGAATGTCTTCACCTGGTTGTGGTGTCTATCTTGACACTTCCCACGATACGACTATAATGAATAGCATCATTCACCACAACATAGATGATGGTATCTTTGGTTTCTATTCCGATGACTGTCTAATCAGTAACAACAATATTTACTCAAATGCTGAAAGTGGTATTGACACTTTACACTGTACATCGTGGATTATACATGGAAATATCATTTGGAACTCAAGCTCTTCATTCGGAATTCATGCTCAATCCTGCTTCGATTTTGTGATTGACACAAATGAATTGTATGAGAATGACTTGGGTGGTATCAGGTTATACTTGTCTGATTACAATAACTTCACGAATAACTTGGTTCATCACAATTCTGTTGTTGGAGTAATGATTGATACAAGTGAGGGTAATCTAATCCGTGACAACATCATCTATGATAACTATCATAATGGGTTATATCTGATGTATTCAAATGCAACATGGGTTTACTACAACGACTTCGTTTTGAATGATAACAGAGATGCTATTGAACAAGACTCCACAGGATCAAACTATTGGGATGACAATGTATCGATGGGTAACTGGTGGTGGGGAATCCCATACGATCTGGATGACTATCTAATTTACAATGAGACCATGTATCAAACTAACGTTGACAGATATCCATTATCCAGCATGTGGATTCAAGGTGCAGATACTTCCATTGACTATGAATTCACCTCCACTGGAAATACTGCGACTTGGGATGCCTATGCTCACAATCCTGGGTACTATGAAGTCTACACTAATGGAACATTACTCCGCTCGGAATTGTGGTATGGTGGTACAATAATTGTGAACCTTGATGGTTTGGGTGTTGGTTTCCATGAGATTGAGTTGGTTGTTTATCACCTGACAGGACATAATCTGACTGCAACTGGAGATGTTACTGTTGAAGACACAACTGCACCAAATTGGGTTACTATACCAGGGGATCAGACCATCTACTATGGGGATTCATTGAGCTATCAGGTCAATGCAGCTGATCCATCCGGTCTTGGTATATGGGCAGTGAACGACACTCGGTTCACAATTGTTGATGGACTGATAACTAACACTAGTACTCTTGAAGTAGGCGACTATGGACTCTTGATAACAGTCCAAGACATCTATGGCAATGAGTTATCGATTGAGATTACAATTCATGTCCTACCAGAAACAACTCCGACAACTCCGCCACCAGACATTGTCACAATGGCAATTATCGTACTTGGCATGAGTGGCGTTGTAATTGTGGTCATCATTGTAATTGTAATAAACAAAAAGAAGACTAGCTGAAACGAAAAGGGAGTCATGACGACTCCCTCTATCCCTTTTTTTGGATTCAGGTTAGTATCCTTTTATGTCATAGAAATCAGTGTAAATTCTCCATTCCGTAACACGATTTTCGCGGATTCCGGCTGTCCACAGAATTGTCCAACTTTCATCAATCTCCGGACCTGCATGAGATCCAGTTGTTCGACCGATGATAGCAACTCCACTCCCACTTGTTATGAGTTTGTCAACATGAATCTTGTAATCCGGGTATGACGTGAAGTAGTTCTCCCAGCTATCTTTCCCGATGTGCATGTTTCCAGACAGGTCAATGAATGTGAAATCCTCAGTCTGAAGATCCATGAGACCCAAGGAGTTTCCAGAGTTAATACACTCTATGAATCTAAGAGTCGTTTCCTTAGCACTATCTCGAATCAACTTCGACTCCTTGTCCGTCATGGCAATCTCCCAAGTGTGGGTATTTGTACTTCTGATTTAGACTTTGCCACGAATTCCTTCAGTCAAATTCAATCCGTTTAAGTTAAGTATCAGAACTACGAGTGGGTTACAGTTGATTATGATGAAGACTGGAGATGAATTCCTAAAGAAATTGTACCAGATGAAGCCAAACGTTTTCATTGATGGTAAAACTGTCGGGCGTGATGATCCAAGATTACAAGCTGTTGCCAAGATTATGGCTCTGACTCTGGATAAGGTCAACGATCCGGATTTCAAGGATTTACTCAAAGTGGAGTCCAAAGAACATGGCACAATCAATCGCTTTACCCATATCCATCAAAGTGTTGATGACTTGTTGAAGAAGCAAGAACTGACGAGAAAGATATGTCGTCAAACTGGAGGTTGTGTTTTTCGTTGTATGGGCATCGATGCAATGAATGCGCTATCCATTATAACACATCGAGCAGAAGCGATGACCGGTCAACCATATAATCAGAGATTCAAGAAATATCTGAAATTCTGGCAAGAGAATGATATCGTAGGTAGTTGCGCACAGACTGATGTGAAAGGCAATCGAGCATTGAGACCACATCAGCAAGCTGATCCAGACCTTTACTTGCGTGTCGTAGAACATCGTGATGATGGTATAGTTATCCGAGGTGCCAAGAATCATATCACTGCTGCGGCTGTAGCAGAGGAAATCATTGTACTTCCCACTAGGTTCCTCACACCAGAGGAAGATGAGTATGCTGTTGCCTTTGCAGTTCCCGGAGATTGGGATGGTGTGAAGCTTGTGACTCGTGCATCGAGCCATAAAAGAGAATACTATGACTGTCCTTCTGGTGACTTTGGAGATGTGGAGAATTTCATCATCTTTGATGATGTCTTTGTTCCCAACGATCGCGTCTTTCTGAGCGGAAGTGAAGGGGAACATGCTTTTGGTGGATGGGTAGCACTCCTATTCGCACTCTTCCATCGACACAGTTACACTGGATGTAAGCCAGCCAGTTCCGAGATAATACTTGGTTTCAGTGCATTGGTTAGTGAGTATAGTGGCATTGAGGACAAGAAACATGTTCAGTCCAAACTTGCTGACTTAATCAGTGTGTGTGAACTTGTTTATGCTGCTGGAATAGCTGCTGCACATACAGCAACCAAGGATGATTCAGGAACAATGATTCCGGATGCAGTGTTTTGTAATGTTGGTCGAAAACATGCAGGAAAGAACTACTATCATGAACTTGAGATTCTGGCTGATTTGTCAGGAGGTCTACCTGCAACACTTCCTCACGAAGCGGACTTCTATGATGAAACAATTGGACCTCTTCTTCAGAAGTATATGAAAAGAAAAGAAGATGTATCATCTGATGATGTTTACAAGCTATATAGGACTCTATCAGATATGCTATGTTCCTCAATTGGAGGTGTTTCAGCAGTAGCGGGTCTGCATGGTGGAGGAAGTCCCCAAATGGAAGATGTAGCCATCTTGAAAGGGTATGATCTAGATTTGAGAAAGAATATTGCAAAATATCTTGCTGGCATCTCAGAAGACTAGTATCTCAACCATATTGAATCCTTCATGAGCAAGTGCACAAAATGAAAAAATATGTTAGAAAAGGAAAGGTTTCAATTTGAAACATGATACACTCAGGAAGAGGGGCCTCCAAAGATTAACTAATACTTAAATATCGCGCTAACTGTTATTGTTGAACACATCTCATTGATTGAGGAGAGATGAAGGAGAGAAATCTATGGAACAGAAACAAATTATCGCCGTAGTTCTCATCATCGTGATAGTCGCAGGTGTGGGCATTGGATTATGGTTGTTTTTACCTACTCCATATGGTGCATTAGTTACAGGACAACTAGTAACACCAGGCGCTCCAGCAGGCACACCACGCGAGCAGATTATCGTTGTGGGACTAATAGGTGATACGATTGGTATCACCGGCGAACATAATTGGAAAGGTGCCTATATGGCCTGCGATGAGATAAACACTGCAGGTGGCATTGAGATAGACGGTGTGACATATTATTTTGGACTTGTGGCTGAAGACACGGCTGAAGAAGAGCCTCAGCTCGATATACCTAAAGGGACTGCTGCCACAACGAAGCTCATTACACAAGATGGAGCCCAATTCATTATGGGTGGATTCAGGTCTGAAGCGTTGCTGGCGTACCTGGAACTTGTAATGGATGAGGAAATGCTCTTCCTTGACACGGGAGCTGCTACTGATATATTCTGTCAGAAAGTGGCAGGCGGCCCATGGCCACAAATTTCTGGACCGGATGTCGTATCTGATTATGACAGATACAAGTACTTCTTCCGCGTTATGCCAATTAATAGCACATCTCTGATAACATCGTTGTTCACGTACTGTGTGTACCTGAAGGGCTTCTTGAATGCAACACAAGGACTCAACGTGACCAGGGTTGCACTTCTGCGTGAAGACCTCGAATGGACTGCGTTGATGCCTCTTGTCATGAGTGCTAGACTACCGTTAATAGGTATGGAGCTAGTTGCAGATGTTGCGTTCCCACCCGACGCTGAGGCGGCTGCCTTTACTACATATTGGAACCAGATTCAGACTGCTGATGCTCAAATAACAATACCAGTCCTCTCGGGCCCGCTCGGAATCCTGATGACCACGCAATATGCCGCGGTTCAGCCAAACTGTTTCTTAGTAGGTATCAATGTACAGGGACAACTTGACAATTACTGGAATAAGACTGGTGGTGCTTGTCAGTATGAAACCATACTCCAATCCGTCCATCGTACTGCCAAGACTCCAAAGACGATTGCATTCTGGGATGACTTCATTGACCTCTATGGTGGAGAACCACTCTACACAGCTGTAGGGGCCTATGACGGCTTGTATATGTTGGCACAAGCTATTGAAGATGCTCAATCATTGGTTTCAGCAGACATAGTACCCTATTTG
>JAEOUL010000230.1 GCA_016839345.1 Candidatus Thorarchaeota archaeon
CGATATGTTCTGATTACTCCGAATAACCCAATCACTGTCACATTGAACGCTACAGGTGATATAATCTCAGCAGATGAGATCACTCTCACTCTATATAACGAAAAGGGTTTCAATCTCATACTGCGACCAAATAGAAAGGCTGACCAGATATTCACAATTGGTTATCAACCCCTTGTCAAATCACAAGCTGCAGTAATGATTCTGACAGTGGTGGCAATTCTCTGGTTCTCTGAAGGGATCAGTCTAGTTGCCACTTCTCTCATGATTCCTGTACTCATAGTGCTTACTGATATCCGAACTGCTCAAAACGCGCTTGCGCCTTTCTTCGACCCAGCTGTAGTTCTCATATTTGGAGGATTCCTCATTGGTCGAGCATTGACAAAGTATGAATTAGACAAGAGGCTAGCTCTTCTGATTCTCTCTCGCAGTGAAGGATCGGGTTCCAGTCTTATTCTCACAGTGATGGGTGTTACAGCATTTCTATCAATGTGGATCAGTAACACAGCTTCTGCCGCAATCATGATTCCAATCGCATTGGCTGTGATTAGTCGGATAAGAAGCACTGAAACCCGTGATAAATATGGAAAAGCACTTGTTCTCGGTGTGGCTTATGCAGCCACACTCGGAGGTGTTGCCAGTCTTGTGGGGTCTCCTCCAAATCCCTTAGCTGCAACATACATCAACTCATTTCTAGGTGTTCAGTTCTCTTTTATGAGTTGGATTCCTTTTGGACTTCCAGTAGTCCTGATTATGCTACCTTTGATTTGGCAATGGATTATGTTTCGCTTCAAACTACCAAAGAGTATTGAAGAAATGCATGAGCTTAAGGAAATCTCGTACAAAGAATATCTGAAACTTGGACCAATGCCAATGCAACAGAAGCTTGTGGTTGCTGTATTCATTTCAGTAATTGTGTTATGGTTAACAGAAAGAATTCCGGATTTCATAGCTAGTGCAATAGGCTGGCATGGACATGGAATATCCAGTTCCATTGCTGCTCTAATGGGTGGATTGGCCTTAATGATACTACGTTTACTCAATGAAACTGATGTGTCCTCAGGAATAAGTTGGTCATCACTGTTGATACTGGGAAGTGGTATCACACTGGGTGGTGCAATGATTGATACAGGATTATCAGCGTTTATAGCCCATCAAATGAGTGGCCTGGGTACCTTTCCACCATTTCTCGTTGTGATTATTATTGGTTGTATAGCAGTTCTTGTCACAATGGTCGCTTCAAATACCGGAGCTGCTGTCATACTAATCCCGATTGCCATTCCTCTCGCAACTGGATTAGGAATTGATCCAATACTAATCGTGATGGTTATAGCTATAGCAGTTTCAATGGACTTTGCACTTCCAACAGGTACTCCGCCATCAACCATCGCTTATAGTACTGGCAAGGTTGAGATGAGAGAAATGGTCACCACAGGTCTAATTGTTGATTTGATTGCGATTATTGTGGTTACGATTCTAGTCGTTTGGTTATGGGGTCTGTTTGGACTTGTTGTCCTTTAGTGCAACTATGCTTTTCACGAAGGGTTTAAATCGCACTATAGAGCGAATCTGACAAGGTGTCAAAGTATGAGTTGGGTTGCAAAGATAGTTGAAGGAAACCCTGATGACTTCACGCATTCAAAGCTTGTCAAGTATGGTATTGGCGAGCATCTAGGTCCAAGGATAAAATTGACACTTAGCAAGACAAGTATAAAATTCAAGGCGGATATTGACCATGAAAAAGACATCTTGAAGGGTTACTTGCTAGGTGCTCCGGAGGGCTCACATAAAGTAAAGGGTCAAATCATTACATATACTGATCTCATATCTGAATATGCCTCCTTGAATATGCCCCTCGAGTGGAAGAAATCAAAGGGGAAAGGAACACCTGTTTTCAAAGCCAAAGTTGATGAAGTGGCTCCGTTGAAAGACATCAAAGCACTGTTTGATTTGGATGATCCAACAACATTCTATCTCTTGTCAATAAATCCTCGAGATGGTTCGAAACCATGGAAAGTCACTACAAAGACCTCATTCCCAAAGGGTGGTCCACAGGAGGAGGATGAAGAAAAAGGTGAGAAGGATCCTGTTTTCACGAAAGGTGCACTTGGAAATACTCCTAAAATTCTAGATTATATTCTCGATTCATTCGTACCTGACGCCAAAGACAAGATTGGATCCAAAACAAAGAATATCATGATTAGGAACAACCTAGTGATTCATGATATCGAAATACCTACCGATCCAAGTTTGAGCTTCTCCGAAAAACGAAGACAAGCAAAGAAACGAGGTAAATTAATTCGTTCAGTAACAATTGATGATGAGGATCTTACATTTGAATATGAGTTCCTTGCATGAGTTTAAGACCGTGACGTTTAAATTCGAAACCACAGCGGCCACTATAAGAAAAGAAGAGGCGTAAATTATGCTCCAAGGATTTGAAGGATATTATTTTCCATTGTCAATCTTTTTTGTATTCTTCGGAATATTTGCATTAGGATGGCTGATAATTCATATTGAGCATGGACGTCACTTCTCAAAGTTTAAAGTTGGAGCTGCACTTATTCTGGGAGCACTCCTCCTAGGTTTCGGTATCCACTTTCTCCTGTTATCAGCTGGAATCTAGCATTTTGCTTTTCACAACCACTATGAACGAAATACCATTATTTAGCAAGCAAACAAGCTAGAAACGCCTTCCTTGAGTAGGCAGCAAATTTGCAGGATAAGAGGATTAGCACGTGTTACTTGAGCCTGACATTCAAAAACTGGCAGTCGAAAGCCGGCAAAAGTTGGTCCAAGAGTTCGCTGAAAAGCATGCAAACCTGAGAGAGCGAGTAAGACGAGTTCCTGAGGCTGATGCTCAGAAAATATCAGAAACACTTTCTTGTCCACTAGAGGTTGCCATGATTGCATACCTGATCAATATGGATGGACTCATGACAGTCAAGAAAGCAGTAAGTCATCTAAGCGCTGAGCTTGAAAGAAGAGCTTCTGTTGGTGAAGATATTCCAAACCTGCCTGGAAACATTATGGAGTTTGTACTTGCTGAGGGAAAGTGGATTTCTCATATCTATGGTAGTTTTGGGAGAGAAATTGAGCTAAAAGCCAGAGAACTCGCAAATCTTGAAGAGGGGATTGAAGGAAGTGCTGTTGAGGTTGAAAAAGCTCTATCGATAATTGCAGCGAGAACCAAAATCTCAGAGACTTTCATTGCACCTGTGTTGGATGAATGGCTGAAAGAACATCCAAAGGGAAATAGCTTGAATGCACTCTCCGCTTTTGGTCAGGGCATTACAAAATGGAATAGAAACACACTCGCTGGTAAGTTCATTCAAGTTCAAAGAAGGAATCAGGCTCTATTCAGGATTCTAAGAGAAAGCCTATTGACAGCTTCTGAATCCTACACGATGGATGCATCTATTAAACGTCTTGACACTCTTATCGAGGAACTGGGAAGTCCTTTAGAGGATATGACATTGCGTGCAACATCTCACTTGCTCTTGCACATTGTACCGCGACTAGCAACAGGAAAAGGTGATCGATCACCTTACGTAGCTGTTGGAGTCAGTTCAACAAGAGGCAATAAAGCAGAGCCTGATCTCACTTCTCCATTTGACTTTCTCGAACGCGATGTCAAGCTCGCAAAACGGCGAAGAGGAATCGAGCGTGAAAATTATCTCAAAGAAAAGATATCCCGTGTATTGAGAGTTTTAACGTATCAAGAGAATACTCCATCGGAGTCGTTGGAGAAATGTATGACAGAACTGGTTGATCGTTTGAACCTTGCTGATATCCCCTTGGAAAATGAAATTGCTTCTTGTAAGAAGGAGCTGTTAAACGTTCCTGAATCAGAGCGTATTAAACTCACGATGAAGCTCATCTATAATTTTGTCACTTCTTTTGTATACGGGGAGGAAGCTGTTTGAATCTTACTCAAAATCCCCTCTACTGGCTTATTGAGATTGAGGGATATGACTATGACGTAGGTGTTCTACGGGGTGCAGACCTAAAGGGCAAAGCTCTCATTCTTTCCAGTCAGCTCTGGTCAATTATTAGAAGAACCAGAGTCTATTCTATTCTTATTGGTCCTGGAATATTCAAAGGGATTGCCACTAAGGGAAATATCCGAGTGGATGTACTCGAGTATCTATCTGCTTTAATGTTCGATCCAACAATGCTTCGCTATGATGAACCACTACCTCAGGTTGATATTGTATCACCCGAGGTCATTGACCCTCTTGGTGAAAGAGAAATTGAAGAGATTGTCACTGTGATTCGCAATCTTGTTATAGAGCGGGGGAATATACTCGCCGCAGACCCACTTGCCACTGTACAGACAAAGGCTAATGTTCCCCAAATAGCCCATTATGAAGAGGTCTTTGAACGAATCAATGTTTCACATGTTTCTGGAGTCCAACGTGCGAAATTCATACTCGCAGGAACTAACAGTCCGATGTACAAACCCTTTGTTGAACATTTTGAACGCAAGAAATTCTGGAATCGCCAAACAACAAAGATAATGGCATCTCCTTTCAATAAATTCAGCAATTTCGCAGATATTGATATCATGTCCGATTGGATGATTGTGGAAAAAGCTGGTATGGACACCAAGACTGGAATCGAAGCAATAGGAGACGAGTATGAACGAACTCTCAGCATGGTTGAGAAGGAAATGGAACACTATATCTTCGAGCTATGATACAACCGAAAGGGTCTTTGGTGCTTGTTTTCGCACTTCTGTTGAGGCCTACCTAGTTGGAAATCGCTGATGCTGATATTCAAAAGAGACTTACAAAACCCTACATAGTGGTGATAAGGGCTGGTAAACAAGAACTCACAACTAGAGTTGATATTTTCTCAGACGTTCTCAGAGATCGTCAACGTTCTATGCTAGGTGGGATAATTGAGTTTGGGTATCGTCAATCAAGTCTATTGGAGATCAAACGATTTTGGTTCGTGAAATATAACAAACCCGTCTACTATCAACAGAAAGAAGCTCACGATATCCTAAGAAAGGCAAAGAACATCATTGTACCAAGAGAACAGAAACCTGAATTCTTCAAAGATCTCAAGGATTTGCTCTCACGACTCAAGACCCAAAATCCTCGAGTTGTTCCCACTTGTCAGCACTGTCTTCGTGAAGATAAACTATCTGTTCTTACAAGACGCAATGCGGTCAAAATTACTGAGAACCAAGTGACATGCACTACATGTGCTCAAAGTGATTTCAAGACTGAGTTGAAGACACTTGGAATTCATTTGTCACGAGCTATGCTTAGCCAGCTAGAGAAACAGGTTTCTCGAGTTAAGTCGGTTCCTCGACTTGTTGATATGCTAACTCCTGGGTTTGATCCCACTCAAGAACCTGACCTCACACTGATTGACACAATTGTAGCAGAGGATATTGGAGAATCAAAGAAAATCAAGGATCTTCCGATTCCAGAGAATTTCAAAGAAATACTGACAAAATCTCGTTTGGAATACCTTCTACCAATTCAGCGCAAAGTTGTCGATGCAGGGCTCTTCAAGGATGTTAGCATGCTCATTGTATCCTCGACATCATCCGGGAAAACCCTTCTTGGTGAACTTGCTGGAGTCCCGAAAGCGATGAAGGGTAAAAAGATGATCTACATGTCCCCTCTCGTCGCTCTTACAAACGAGAAGTATGAACAGTTCCGGAAGAGATACAAGCAATTGGGTTTGCGAGTTGGAATTAAGGTAGGCATGTCACGCTTGGATGTTGGCGATGAGGGAAAACCAATTGTAGATACTGACATCAAAAAAGCTGATGTGGTCTGTGCAACTTACGAAGCACTCGATCTGATATTCCGCTCTGGATTAACTGACGAATTGGGAGACGTT
Organism: Candidatus Thorarchaeota archaeon; assembly: GCA_016839345.1. The sequence continues at coordinate 5,860 of JAEOUL010000230.1, forward strand.
GGGACTGTTATAATTGACGAGATTCAAAATCTTGCAGACCCTGATAGAGGACCTGAGTTGGATGGTCTTTTAGCCCGAATGAGATTTCATTACCCAAATGCACAGTATCTCGCCCTCTCGGCCACAGTAGGCTCTCCTGAAGTACTTGCAAAGGAGTTGAAACTAAAGTTGGTCAACTATGAGGGTCGCCCTGTTCCTTTGGAACGACATCTTGTTTTTGCGAGATCTGACGAGGAGAAACGTTCTATCATTCGGCGGCTAGTGAATGAGGAGTTCCGCCATATCAGTAGTACTGGCAACAAGGGACAGTCGATAATCTTCACATATTCAAGACGTAGAGCGCATGCGCTCAGTGACTGGCTTCATGAACACAGAGTGTCTGCAGCAGTCTATCATGGAGGTCTCTCATATAACAAGAGACGTCAGGTCGAACAATCTTTCTCTAAACAACGACAATCAAGCATAGTTACAACTGCAGCTCTTGGTGCTGGAGTTGATCTAGCTGCTTCCCAAGTGATTTTCGAATCACTTGCTATGGGTGCTGAATGGTTGTCTACAGCTGAGTTTGAACAAATGCTAGGACGGGCAGGTAGACTTGGTAAGCATGATCGAGGAAAGGTCTACATCATTGTTCAACCGGAGCGAAAGTATCATAGTGGACAGGATAAGGCAGAGGATGAGATAGCTGTAAAATTGCTCAATGGGATTATTGAGGATGTCGAACCCTTTGCAGACAAGGAAACAAGTTCCGAACAGCTTCTAGCGACAATCTGTTCAACAGGACTTGTTGAACTCAAACCTGTGGCTCTGGCTTACAAACGAATGCTCTCTATGTCTGTACCTCCTTCCGAAGCTCTGAAACACCTTGTCCGAAAACATATGATTCGTGTAAAAGACGGAGGGGCTCATCCAACTGAACTAGGGAAAGCAACTTCCCTTTCATTCCTAACTCCTAGTTTGGGTCTTGAGGTCATGAAACTAACTGCATCATATGATGTGATTGACATTGCAGTCATGCTTGAACCATTTGAAAATGTCTACCTTAGTAACAAGCTACAAGAAGAGGTCAACTCAGCTTTCCGAACTCATATGCCTACTCGCTTCTTTTCAGGAGTCTTCAATGAGATTAGTGACGCAAGTAGACCACAGAGTGGAGCAGGAAGACTACCACAATGGGTTTTTGAGATATTTGGAAAATGGACAACAGCTTTCTTCAAATGTGGATGCCGGGACTATCCCGAGTGTGACCACGGAAAGATAGTATTTGGTAGATGGCTTGTTGAACGTAGGAAGGAAGGTTTGAACCCGTCGGGGCTCGCAAAAAAACTTCATGATGATTTTGAGCTGTGGGCATATCCTGGAGATATCTTCTCATGGCTTGACTCTCTCATTCACAGTCTGAAGGCTGTTCAGAGGATTGCTAATGTAGCAGGTAAGACTGACCTAGGAGTAGAGATAGAGTCACAGATTGCTTGGATTGAGCGACCATTAGATTATGAATTAAAGACGGACCAATCATGATGTGATATCGTCTCTTTCAACTTCGAACTTCACGCTAATATTACCAACAAGCTCTGGTGGCATTGAGTCAAGATTGAGATCGAGCCATCTGTGCAAATCTCTGCGAATTGTTTCTTTCTCATCCAATGGTTTAGGAAGTTCAGAACGGTCTTCTGAAACTAAATGGAAGTGAGTACAGCCACACCCACATGCACCTTCTAGAACCATGTCAATGTCAACTGATGTTTTTCCACAAGACCTGCAAACGAAGATCAATTTTACATTTCACCACAAAAATAGCTGTTTCTTCTGTCTATGAGGATTGGTATCGCTTGGATAATACCTACTTTTTCAGGAGTAGACTTATTTGTCACTGTTAAACGCATGGATTGGGGCGACGACGATGGCAAGGTCGTGTACAGTCTGCAGAGAGAAATCAAAAATTCGCTGTGATCACTGTAGAAACGAGTTCTGCCAAGCTCATGCAATGAAATGTATTTCTTGTGGTACAATCACATGTATCCGTGATCTAAATCGAAAGGCTATCTGTCCAGCATGCCACAAAAACTTGGAAATTTGTATCGATTGTCTACATAATGGAAGAGTTGTGAGGACCATAACTGGGAATAAACAGTGTCCTGAATGCGGATGGCGTGGTTAAAAAAGAACGAAAAACACAAAGAAAAGCAATATTGCAACAACACCAATCACTGCAATCAACCAGTTCTTTTTTCCAAATCCCCAGACTATTGGAATAGGTCCGAGCAGGATGATACCTTTGCTTTCAGTTTTTGTTCGAACTGTTTCATCATCTGTTGATCTAAACGAAAATATAATCCCCAGAAAAACCAGAATGATGCCTCCAATGATTAAGAACCATCCTATATAATCCAACAACATATCGGACTGCATCATCATCACCTTGTATCAAGAACGATGTTTGGAAGTTCAAATTCCATCTTTTCATATCCACCTACCTCATCTCCCTCAAGAGCCCAAAGCGAAACTAGGTCTTCATAGATATCAAAGTCCAAGGTTGTTTCAATTTCTAGTATTCGAGTTCCAACTGGGAATCTCCATAGAATCTCAAAATCATAGGGAGCTGTTTCTTCCTCCAACCATGTTTCGATTTTGTTCACGCCATCCCTGAATTTTCCTGCAAAATCAATCAGATAGACAACTGAAACGACTTCGCTTGAACCCTTGAGATAGATGTCGCAATAATCGACACGCGATTTCACCCTCTCCTTGTTGATTTCAACTCTCTCAAGATCTAGGAAGTGTTGCATGTTGTCCACAAGTTTCTCAACTTCCTTTCTCAGTAACTTCTCATCACGGATCACTCGTCTATAATACCCCTCAGGATCTATATACTCGTAGTTGAGACGTTCATGAATCTCTCCATTTCTCGAAACTGAAAAGAAAGAATCTGCATGAACTGGTTCAACAAACTCTGAGAGCGCTTTTTCCATGATTTATCACCTACTCCAATGGTACAGAATGGATTCCATTTTCTGAAAGATGTTTTGAGAGTGTTCTCCCATTTTCTGTGAAGCAATATGCAATCCTCGGATTCACGGCTTTTGCAAAGCTCAGAAGACCATTGAAATCGGAATGTGCACTCAGAGGGAAACCTTGTCGCCTGAATTTCCCAATTGTCCATCCTGAGAGGTCAAAATATTCTATTCTTGATTCTAGTTTTGCGAATCTTTTTTCACCATAGAGATTCTTCATAGTTTCTAATGTATGGCGAGAAGATGAACTAACAATTGCTGCATTATCTTCAAGAGCGCTTGTTACCCCTGTAGACCGTAACATTAGATGCCTGAGATCAACACCATGGCGTCTGTAAACAGAACAGACCCTGTCAATACTTGTGTTTCCTGAAATCACTCTAAATCCCGAACTCTGTAACAAAGCAATTGCTTCCTGCGATTTTCCTAAAGAGTAAGCATGGAAGAGTGGTATTCGTCCATTATCAATCACTTCCTTAGCAGCGTCTAGAATATTCTCATATATTGCCTTACGATTAGGGAAGACCCATGATGGTGCTCCATATGTTGCCTCGGTAATTAGGACATCTGCTTCTACTGGTTTTGCTGCTTTATGGATTAGACTGTCAACATTGTTGAAATCACCTGTGTAAAGGACAGTTAAACCATCATTGAATTCAATGTGAAACATAGTAGAACCAAGAACATGACCAGCATTCATTGCAGTGATATTAGCACCAATCTGCCCGAACATATCCCCGTGTTTGATTTCAGTCTTGTTCTGAAATCTATTCGATCTTCGTGCTTGCCAAGTATCAAATGTTCCTTTAGTCGCTAAGATATGTCTTGCTATCTTTAAACCGCCAATATGGTCTGAGTGAGAATGTGACAGAAGAGTAGTTTCTCCTCTGATACCGGTATCCAATGCAAACTTGACCTCTCCGTACTCCAAGAGAAATCCAGTTCCACTTTTCTTAACATTCACAGTCGGCATGTAATGACCATCTCAAAATTGTTTACCTTCAACAAAAGGGTTTCCTACTAGTTAGAGTGGTTTTCTCAATAAAGACAACTCTCTCGACGAAACCTCCCGGGTCCTATTTTCTAATTCCTCAATTAGACCTAATTGACCATTACCGATAAGGGGTAAATGTATCTCTTGTTCTCCTTCACCAATAATCGCCTTAGCAGCATCTACCCATGTTAGTGCTTCTGGATCTGTCATAAAAGGCGACACCGTAAGTGATTTACCAATCTTCCACAAACCTGCAACAACAATAACCTTCTCATCAGCTGAGGCTGTTACAAGATTTCTGCGATGCATCGCAAAATCTC
>JAEOUL010000231.1 GCA_016839345.1 Candidatus Thorarchaeota archaeon
AAACATTAGTAAGAATTGCACCACGTTGTGTCGTTCCACCATATAGACGAAGTAACTGTTGGGGTGTTAGACTGACTATAGCTTTTATACTATCGAGAGCTGTGTAGCCATAGATGTCTCTGTCGAGTAAGTTACCATGAGTTAGAATCTTGCAGTCAAGATGGTCAACAAGCAAACGCCCAGGAATTGGAACTCCAAACTCGCGGCTGTCAAGAATAGCATCAGAAGCAATTTCTGGCGTGATCAGCTTTTCAAGTGCCATTGCCACCCTTCCTCCATCTACAGCATCCATCTCTATCAGTCCCTCAACAAAACGTTTGATGGTTTCTACACGAGGAGACTTTCTTCTACCACTCTCATAGTCACTGATGACAGATGGGGAAACGTTGAGATGCTTTGCAAGGTTTTTCTGCGAGATATGAAACCGTTCACGCCAACGCCTCATAATCGACCCGGGGTCATTCTCTGAGAGGCATATCTCACCAGCCATTGCCTCTGCAAGTCTCCTGAGTGCCTCACTATTGTCCATAGTTGGTCTGCCTTCGCGAATCGCTGATAAGAGTTGTGTATCCGTCGATTTTGGATTCGTTGACTGCCGACTAGTATGGACCTGTAGTTTCGGAAGAATGTGTAATACCGAAGAACTCAAAGAGGGAGTTCTGATACACCAAATTGGGACTTCAGATGTTTTTCACATTTATAGTCGGCATGGCAGGTTCAGGAAAATCCCTGCTCACTTCTTCACTAGAGAAGTGGTTAGTAGGTTCAGATCTAAGCGTGACTGTAGTCAATCTTGATCCAGGAGTAGATTCACCCCCGTATACAAGTGATGTCGATATCAGAGAATATGTTGATTATGGAGAAGTAATGAACTCTTTTGGTTTGGGTCCCAATGGTGCTCTTGTTGCATCGTTGGATATGGCAATCAGTCATGTCAGCGACCTACGAGATGAGATCATCGATACTGAAAGAGACTATGTTCTTGTCGACTGTCCAGGGCAAATGGAACTATTCGCATACCGCAACTCTGGACCTTTGATGGTTTCCAGTCTCAGAGGTGATGATTCTGCACTCTCCCTGTACCTGCTTGATTCAAATATTGCACGTACTCCAACTGGATATCTCTCATCAACTCTTCTAGGAATTTCAATCAGTATTCGCTTTGGACTCCCACAATTGAACGTTTTGAGCAAACCAGACATACTGACGGAGCTTGAATTGGAAGAGATTATTGGGTGGGGAACAGAGCTCTATACACTTGAAGAGGCATTAGATGCATCTGATGATGGATTACGTCGGGAGTATTCAAGGTCGATTCTTGAAATGTTGGGAACACTTGATACTGCCACTAGTGGTTTACCTGTTTCTGCAAAGGAGATGACTGGAATCGATGTACTCTATGGAGAGATGCAACGCATCTTTTCAGGCGGTGATAATCTATACGAGTAGTGATGATTGTTTGACCAAGTATTTTGTTTATATATCCGGTGAGCATGTGGATGTGGCTCAAGCAGAGGTCAATGCATTAGTTCGTCTATTGAAATTAGACAAGGTATTATGGAGGGGACGGATTGGGTTGATAGATAGTCCTTCTAATCCAGTTTCTTTTTTACTTGAGAGAGCTGCATTGATCAAAGAGGCTGGAACTATTATTACTGAAACAACATCATCAGAGGTTTTGAAAACCGACCTTCCTGAAGACATCTTGAAAAGCTCGATTAAAGCCACAGAATCATTCTCTGTAAGAACAGTGCCATTAACAAAGGAAAAGAAAAAATTCGGAAACAGACAAGAAATCGAATCGAAATTGGGTGCTCGTATCAAGCAAGTCACTAATGCGAAAGTTTCTCTCGATAGCCCTCAATTGCGTATTCTCGTTTTTCTATCATCAGATACTGTCTGGGTGTGTGAGTCATCCGCTTCTCCACTGCGTCCTGACTTGCGAGATCGTGAACCAGGTCAAAAACCATTCTTTCACCCTAGTATGATGAATGCCACTTTGGCCAGAGTGATGTGCAACCTTGCTGGCGTTATGCCTGACGAGATTGTGCTCGATCCATTTTGTGGAGGCGGCGGAATTCTGTGTGAGGCTTCATTGATGGGGGCAAAGACTGTTGGCATTGACTTGAATTGGAGATTACTGACAGGCAGCATAGAAAACCTAACTGCAGTTGGACACAATCATTCTTTCATTCAAGGAGATGTTCGGAAACTACCAATAACCAAGTGTGATTGTATTGTTACTGATCCACCTTATGGAAGAACTAGTTCAACTAGAGGTGCCTATGCTATTCATCTTGTTGAGAGTCTTTTGGAGAATGTTGATTCAATACTCCGTAGACGTAATGAGAGCCTGTGTATTTGTGGAAGTAGTGAGATGAACATTGGGGGGCTTGTGGAAAATACTGGTCTTGTAGTTGGTCAAGCGCTTTATATCAAAGTACATAGTGGACTTGTTAGAGAAGTGTTGACCGTTGGGTTCTAACCAATAACTCGTCCATCTTTTGTTGGGGGTGTGAACCATTGAATAAATTCCTCAAACTGTGCTTCATTCTTGAAAATAAGAACAATCTCAATGGTCCCCAAAGGTGGTAAAGCAATACTATCATCAATTATTCTCAGTTTTCCTATGAACGCAGCTTGTTTGTCAAAATGGATTTGTGTTGATGTGCCATTCCAGTTAGATATCAATCGCTTGCGTGCTGCATCGATAATTCTCAGTTCGTGAACGGTCTGACGAACTAAGTTCAGTGTTTCTTGATTCGTATCAGTTAGAACAAGTTCAGTAATATCACCATGTTTCTCGTCTGTAAACATCTTGGGTCCTATGATGTTTTCGAGAGACCTCTTCACTTTGAGAATATCTTCTGTAGGGTTTATTGGACACTTCACTAGAATTTCCATCTTAGGTCAGCCTCTTAACGAGCTCCGCAGATTGTTTCTGGAATTCTAACAATGTCCCATCATTGACTATCATGATATCGCTTAGTGCTATGACTGCTCCTAAACCAACGGATATCTCGCGTATATCACGTTCTCTGAAAACATCCCAGCTTGGAGGTGCATCGTCACGATTGCGTTCTCTGAGACGCCTGAATCTTTCCTTTGGAGAAGTATGAACACAAACAATTACGACCTTATCAGCACAATCATCAAAGACATCTATTTCTGCTATACTCCTACATCCCTCGATAACGACTGTGTCTGTTTCTAGTCCCTTCAGTTCATCAATACAGAATGATGCAACCGCTCCTGGACCACCTTTTTCTCGTAGTTCCAACATAACTTTCCGGGTGTTCTCTGGGTTTGGCTCAAGACCTCTCCTTCTTGTTTCTTCTCTAATCACATCACCCATCACAATTACCGGGACTCCAACATTATGGAATGCCTCAGCAATTCCACTTTTTCCAGCACCAGGCATTCCAGTTATGATTATTAGCTTCATTCGTTTTCTCCTCACAACATTATGGTTGGGTGTGTCTTTTGGTTTGATAGTCGAATGTCAACACGACTTCGTTCTGTGATTTTCCTTTAAGAATTCCCTTAGAAACATCAATCGTCATGATAATATTGGTATATTTGTAATGGGACTTGTTGAGATGGTAAATGTGAGTAATCTCGTCAGGGCGTTTCTGAGTATCGACATTGATGATCAGGAGTTGCTAGCACGGATATTTCAGATCCAACAGATGTTGGATCTACAAGCTGCAAAAATGAAGCTTGTCGAGACAAACAACATCCATTTCACATTACGGTTCTTTGGAGATACTCCACTAGAGAGAATAAGCCAGATCAAGGAACATCTTGAAGAGATTGAGATTGACCCTTTTGAAATCACAATTGGAGGGGTTGGAGCGTTTCCTAACAAGCGAAGACCGAGAGTTATTTGGATTGGTGTCATGGAGAATGGAAAACAAGTTCAAGATTTGAAACTGGAAATTGATTCACTGTTGAGGAACATTGGGTATAAACCTGAACGAAAAAGGTACACTCCTCATGCAACAATAGCAAGAATACGACATATCAAAGATTCTAGTAAGATTGAAAGTAATCTTGAAGAGGTGGCAGATGAGCTGATTGGGACTATGTTGATTTCAAGGTTCAAAATGATGAAGAGCACTCTGATACCTACTGGTCCAATATACGATACGATGTGGAGTATTCCATAAGTAGTGGTGGGCCGGGGGCGACTTGAACGCCCGATCTCTTGCATTCTGTGACTTGAGGCTTGAATTCCTAAGTCGCCCCAAGCAAGAATCATACCAAGCTAGACTACCGACCCGTGACTAATAGCCGTAACTGGAACTGAAGATAAACATTACCACTTGATTAATAAACAAATAGATTTAGAACACATGTTCTAACTATTTAGATGCATAGATAATCTGGACTTCAGACTTATCAGTATCTTTCTCATCCTCACAGTGGATTGACTATGACTGATTTGGTCTATCATGATGAATTTGTGAAACATGTTATATACCCAGGACATCCCGAGAGTCCAGATCGCTTGAGAAGTGCAATGAATTCTATCATGGCAGTAGGTCTCTTAGATGACCCACAAGTGAATCTTCTTACGCCCAAAAAGGCTTCATTAGACAAGATTCATCCAATCCATGATGAAGCTTATCTAGAGGGAATACGAGCTAAGTCTGAAAGAGGCGGCGGATTCTATTCACCAGAAACGGTTGTTAATGCACACACTTACAATGCAGCACTCTTTGCAGCAGGTGGCGGGATAGAAGCTGTAGATAGAATTATGCAGGGAGATTCTAACAATGCTTTCGTATTGTGCAGGCCTCCAGGACATCACGCTGAACACAAACGAGCTTATGGGTTCTGTTTTATCAACAATATCGCTGTGGCTGCGGAGCATCTATTGAATGATTATGACATACAGCGGATAATGATTATTGATTATGATGCGCACCATGGAAATGGGACTCAGCATACATTCTACTCATCAAGTAATGTGTTATATGTAGGACTTCATCAGGATGGAAGAACACTCTTCCCAGGTTCGGGATTTCCGGATGAAATTGGGGAGGGTACTGGAAAGGGGTATACTATCAATTTTGCAATGTATCCAGGTGCTGGGGATATTTCCTATGGACTAGTGTTCGATCGTGTTATGGACCCACTTTTCAAGTCATATGAGCCTGAATTCTTACTTGTATCAGTGGGATATGATGGGCATTTTAGAGATCCCTTGACTTCACTCGGTCTTACAACCTCAGGTTTTGCAATGATGAATTCGCGATTGAACCAACTATCCAAATCATATACAGATGGCAAGATTGCATGCTTCCTAGAAGGCGGGTACAATCTCGATGTAATGAGTATGTGTTCTTTGAACCTCCTTCAAGAGTTATCTGGATTAGAGGTTACGAAGTTCGATGACAGTTATTCTGAAAGTACTACATGCATGGAATATACTGAAGACCTGATTGATAGGATTGTTGAGGATTCTATTCTGCTTTGATATCTTCTTATTGCTCACCAAAATCTTCTAACAAGGTCTGTATGGATTCGGCATCATCATCTATTTCTAGTTCTGCCTTTACTTGGATGCCTAGTTTGACGTCGATGCCCAGCTGCTGCTTGATAGATTCTGCAATCGTGGAGCCTATGGTTGGTATCCTTGCCAATTCTTCGATAGGGACCTTATACAATTCTGCAAGGTTTATGAGACCGTGATTGTGAAGCATTCGACCTCTTATTCGGCCAATACCTCTTAGACTAACGAGTTCTAGGATATTGGTTTGTACTCCATAACGAAGTCGAGATCTTAAATTATGAAGTATGGGAATATGTACAGGTGCATCAACTATTCGTGCAATCTCCGATGCAGCGTATGTTAGCCATTCTGCAGATTGTACAAATCTATGTACATCGCCCATCCCAACATTATACTGTTCGGTCATGCTCTTGTCAGTCTTTTCGGAGATCCAATCATGAAGAAGATTTGCGGTCTTAAACTGTGCCAAGAACTCAGAGTATGAACGTGATTCTTCCTCCTCCATTGGTGGTTCTACCATGAGTTCACCAATTTTATTATCAAGTTGAATGGCATAGTCTTCGGCTTCTGCTTGTGTAACATACGTGAGTGGTTGGTCTGGTGTACAGCAGATAAGATGGAGAAGACCTAAGGTGCTGTGTTTGTTAGTTTCTGTTAGAATATCTCGAAGAAGAATTGCAGTATATGGATCAATATAGAGTCGGGATGCTCTTATTCCAAGAGGTGTGGCTGAAAACATGGCTGATGAGGAAGTTTCAATGAGATTTCCATTCTCTAGGAATCCAAGTGCGTCTGAAATATGATAATCGATTTCCATTGGTCCATTTTGATGTGAGAAAAAAGTTCCTTCAATTAATGCGTCTATCTCCGCACGGGTTTGGGTCATCTCAGCAGCAATTGAGGCCAATAGATGAAATCTAACAGCCCGTGTTGATGCGAGCTTGGAAGTGATTTCCTCAGGTTCGGATAACGTGTAATTATCGATTAAAAAATCATGTTCGGGCTCAGTTCGTGCGAATAGTACTGCTTCTCCATAGTCGTCGTATTTTGGTCGTCCAGCACGGCCAGCCATCTGTTTGTATTCTAAAACTGGAATAGCATAGCTACCTTGATCTTGATCAAAGCGACGATAGTCGCGAATAATGACACGTCTTGCAGGTAGATTGACCCCTGCAGCAAGTGTCGGTGTGGCCACAATTACCTTTAGTAGATTGTCTTTAAAATAATCCTCAACGAGAGCACGTTCTTTATTGTCGAGACCTGCGTGATGGAATGCAATACCTTTGGCCATCAAGCGAGCTAATGTTTTGGATGCTTCGGGTGCAGATGGAGAAGATGCAATCTTCCTAGCCCCTTTTGCTAGGATATGCAGTGTTTCATCTGTGAGATAACGTCGTAAAGACGAGGCTATTTTCTTTGCCACAGCGATGGTTGAACGGCGACTCGATACGAATATGAGAACCTGTCCATTGTCATCCAGAGTGTCACAGACAATGTCAGCCAATACATCTTTGCGTTCTCTTTTGATTACTCTCGGTTTGCTCATACCATTTTGGAAGAAAATGATTTTTCCATCCAAATAGACTCCCTCGTTTAGGGGCACCGGTCTCCAAGTGCTTTTCACAAGTTCAGCATTGAGCCATTCTGCAATTTGATTTGCATTTGAGATTGTGGCACTCAGAGCAACAATTTGGATGCTTTCAACGATTTGCATCAATTTAGCAAGCACCATCTCAAGAGTTGGACCACGTTTGGTATCATTGATAAGATGGACCTCATCAGCAATGATGATTCCCACATCGTTGATCCATTCAGTCTTATTACGGATGAGTGAATCTGCCCGTTCGGTAGTCACTACAACTATGTCCGCATCATTCAGACTTCTTCCTGGTGAGTCATAGTCTCCTACAGACATGGCAGTGGTTATTCCCAGTTCCTCGTACTTCTTGAAGTCAGCATATTTTTCACGCGCAAGAGATTTCAGGGGAACAAGATAAAGTGCCTTCCCGCGTCCATCAAGAATAGTTTTGAGCATACAGATTTCTGCGACTAATGTTTTTCCAGAGCTAGTAGGAATTGCTAATACCAGATTGGTTCCATTAAGGACTCTTGTTTTGAAAGCATTTTCTTGTGGTTCAAAAAGCTCTGAAATCCCATATTTTTGAAGATGCGAGATTATCTTCTTGTTGATTTCCAACTCTTCCAATCTAATATTCCCCATCTCCCCTGTGATTCTTACAGGTTTCACGCCTAGCCTTGAGAGTGTCTGATTTTACCCTCTCGCGGGCTATAGAGTATCCCGTCATTGAGAAGCTTCTCAATGACCTTTTCAGCTCTTTCACGTGAGAGACCCATAGAGATAGTTCTCTGAACCAAATCGTCAATATTCACCGTGGAAGTTCCTTCAGACTCCATATCGCGAAGTGCTTTAATGATTATATCAGAAGAGCTTCTCTGTTCAGCGCTCATCCTAGACACCTGACGGTCAATATCAATTCTCCCAGTGATTCTGTCAAGTGCAACCATACGTAATGACTCTTCCATGAGTCGTACCGCTGCTCGAGCATCATCTTTGTTAACCTTGGATCGGAGTGCCATTCTAGCTCTTGCTTCTGCAAGGCGAACAAGTGATTCAAGTTGACGAGCTGTGATTGGAATTGCACCTCCTCCCTCAGCACTCTTTCGCAAGTCGACATAGAAGTTCTCAATCACTTCTGCTGCTTCTGCAGAAAGCTGAGGAAAAATGTTAAGATTGGCATATCCAATGTACTTTTTTAGAAAATCTGGGGAAATGGGAGGAAGTGCTCCTTTTTCTTGTGGTCTTTTCATTTGATGCATATCAAGAATAAATCTTGCGAGCTCGCGATCTTGGTCAACATTCACAGTGTCAACCATTATCCAAATCAAATCGAATCTTGACAGAATTGTAAATGGAAGTCTTATGTTCTCTTGGAGAGTAAGTGAGTCTTCGTATCGTCCTAGGGTAGGATTTGCGGCTGCAAGAATCGATGTTCTTGCGTTTAGTGTAGCAACAATGCCAGCCTTAGCTATGCTTACTGTGTGTTGTTCCATAGCTTCATGAATTGCTGTACGGTCATTGGGGTCCATCTTATCAAACTCGTCAATACAAGCAATCCCCTGGTCTGCTAGCACTAGCGCTCCTGCTTCGAGGGTCATTGCGCTGGAGTCTGTGTCATGAACAACTGCTGCGGTGAGTCCTGCGGCGGTTGTGCCTTTGCCTGATGTGTACAATCCTCGAGCTGCAAGCCCTGATACGAATTTGAGTATCTGACTCTTTCCTGTTCCAGGGTCCCCAATCATCAAAATATTGGATTTTCCTCTCAAACGAGTGCCATCAGATAATAGCTTTGGTACTCCGCCAAAGAGAAGAAGTGCAATGGATTCTTTGATACTTTCATGTCCCTGAATTGATGGAGCAATAGACGCATGAATTCTTTCGTGAACTTGCTGGTGTTTTGATAATTCCTCGATGCGTTTTACATCTTCCTCAGAAATCTGAAGTTGTTCATACTCCTTTTCTGAGATTTCTACACCATTTGCTTCAATGAAGATATTGAAAGTAGCAAGCCGTCCTCCCCTTCGTGAGAAATCAGGAGTCGTCTTCAATATTCCAGTGACCTTTACTAAATCGCCAGGTCGAGATATATCGACAATATCACCTTCTAGGATGACATCGACTGATCGAGGCATCTGTCCTGGTGGAAGTTCCTCTGGAGATTCTTGTATTCTAACCTTTTGCCAATCCTTGAATTTTGACTTGTGAGGAAGTATTCGCATTGGTGTTTTCTTTTGGCATGTAGGACATTCAACGGGTTCTGTGTACTTACCATCTATCTGGGTTTGTAGGATTTCCGTAGGAGGGTCACATAATCTACACTGAAAGGTAGCTATCACAAGTAGAGGTTTGACTTCACTGGCACGCATCATGATTCCATTGATATGGATTATCTTTCCAATGTGGCGAGAACGAATCGTACGAAGTGGGACGTGTTCAGGATAGTTTGTAAATCGAGCCTGAATGATAGCAAGATCATCGGGATCAAACGTACTGACATATTCAAGATCAGCGATTTTCAACACTTGTAGTAACGCTTTGTTGGCATTTTCTAAGAACTTGACGGGATCTTCAGCTGCATAAACCATGAATTCAGTATCAAAACTTGTGAGGTCTTGAAAGTCGACTGAGAGTGATACTTCGTTGTTTAGTGACATCTGTTCAATTCGATCGTAATAGACACGATTTCCGTGATCATCTTTGAAGGCCTTTAGAAACTCTTCAAAACGTTCTTGCTCTTCATTACCAGACATCTTTTTTAGCCTCAACAATATTCGTGCATTCTACATTCGCATCCTAGTTCTTCTGGATTTGTATTTAAGGGCACTAATACTCACAACCTATTCCATGACATTTTGGCGCCATCCAGAAAACAGGTCAATCAATTCTTCGCAGAGCCAGCGCTCTTCGAAAGCCATCTGTTTCCGTTTTTCTTGGTATGCACCTGATTTTGCTACGCGTAGAATCTTAGATAGTCTGGCTTCTATAAGAAACGGAACCATCCTTTGTAGTTTCTCAATTTCATCATATTTTCGGGGATCCATTGAGGTCCTGTCACTTTGAAGTCGGAGTAACTTTCTACCGAATGCTGTATAGAGAAATGGTTCAAATGTCTGCAATTTGTGTGGCTGTTTCTCCTCCTCACGATAGAGGTTCTGAAGACGTCGGACTGAATCATATGCATCCTTTGTATCGATAACAACTGATTCGTGATTCAAAAGTCGCTCAATGACCCAATTAGGGAAGCTTACTCTATCGCCCTTGGCAAAGGGACCTAATTTCTCCCCACCTACGTTTATTGCTGGAATTGGCTTCTGAACTATACATTCTCGAATCTCATTCAAGAATAGCATATTGTAACGTTTCATCACGTCTTTGGCTTCGTTGCATAGCTTCATGACTTCCCACACTTCATTCAGGGATATTTGAGATAAAGCCCTTGCTCTTTGTCAACGAGATATAATGATTAATTCTGAATTTCATAATAGAATACACTAGAACAGCCAGAGAATCTTTTAAGGGGTCATGAAAAAGTCCTAGCAGATTCTGACTAGAAGAAAGAGAATGATGCATCTTCAAGACATGGAAGGGAAGATCAATGGATTTGGACTTATGGACTGAGAAATACCGACCACCCACATTGAGTGGGATTATTGGTCAAAAGTCAGTGATTGAAAGCTTGAAGAAGTTTGTTGAGGGTAGGGCAGTACCACATTGTCTTTTTGCAGGACCACCAGGAACTAGTAAAACTACTGCAGCAATGGCAATGGCTAGGGATCTCTTTGGAGATACCTTTGAACGAAACTTCATGGAGCTTAACGCAAGCGATGAACGAGGAATTGATGTTGTGCGAAATCAAATCAAGAACTTCGCAAGAACAATGCCTTCAGGGGATGCACCATTTAAGATACTGGTTCTTGATGAGGCTGATCATCTTACAGCAGATGCTCAACATGCCTTAAGGCGAACTATGGAATCGTATGCAGCTTCGTGCAGAATTGTACTAATCTGCAACTATTCAAGTAGAATTATTCCACCAATCCAATCAAGATGTGCCATCTTTCGTTTTTCAAGATTGAGTGAAGAAGATATCTCAGGGAGACTCAAGTTTGTTGCAAAGAAAGAAAATGTTGATTTATCAGCAGAAGGCATCAAGGCCATTTTGTATCTTGCAGAAGGCGATATGAGAGCAGCCTTGAATCTTCTTCAAGCTGCATCGTCAACTGGACAAAAGGTGACCGATGATGTCGTGTACTCAATCTCAGGAAGAGCAAATCCGGAAAGTATACGGAAGATGTTGGTTGATGCAAAAGAAGGAAGATACATTGATTCTCTTGATAGTCTTAGAGAGCTGATCTATGAACAAGGTGTTTCACCAGTGGATCTTGTGAAACAGATGCATCGTGAAGTTGATAGTCTTGGTCTTGACATAAGTAAACGGATGAACGTTTTAGAACATACTGCAGAGATTGAATTTCGTGTGGGAGAAGGAGCAAGTGGTGAGATTCAACTTGCATCGCTTTTGGCACGTATTGGAACTGGTAGTGATTCTGTATGAGTAATAATCTGCCTTGGTCTGAAAAACATCGTCCAAAAAGTTTCAGTGATCTGGTAGGAAATCCTGAAACGGTCAAGGCGTTACAAGATTGGGTGAAATCATGGATATCGGGACCACCAAGCATGAGGGCTGCTCTATTAATAGGTCCTCCAGGAACAGGGAAAACTGCATCAGTAGGGGCACTTTCAAACGATTTGGATATGGAACTAGTCGAGTTTAATTCTAGTGATAAGAGGAACAAGGACAATATCGAAACTCTTGTGTGGCGAGCAGCTTCACAACAAACTCTTGATGGTCGACATAGAATTATACTCCTAGATGAGGTCGATGGTCTTTCTGGCACTAGTGATAGAGGAGGTGTTGGTGCAATTTTGAAGGTAATTAAGGCAGCCGTACACCCAATTATAATGACTGCGAACGATCCAACGAGTCCACGACTCAAAGATCTAATGAAGGTGTGTCAAGTCTTTATCTTCAGACAAATTGAAAGCGATGATATGGCAACTGTGTTAAAGCGAGTTCTATCTGAAAATCGAGAGAGTGTGCCAGAAGATATTCTTGAAGATATCATTGAGAATGCTGAAGGAGACCTTAGAGCAGCAGTTTCAGACTTAGAGTCACAGGTAAGAAGTGGTTTAACATCACTGACTGCTAAAGCACCTAGAGATGTGCGACGTGGAACTGAAGAAACTCTGCGACATCTCTTTGCTACAACTGATTCTAAAGTGGCTAGGAAGATACTATCTGAGTCGGAGCTGGCTCATGATTCATTGATTTTGTGGCTTGAAGAGAATCTACATCTTCATCTTTTGGCACCAAAGGAGTTGGATAAAGGGTTTGAGGGTCTTTCTCTTGCTGATGTAGTTCTTGGAAGAATCATGCGGGATCAAAACTGGAAATTACTTGCATATTTCTATGACTTCTTAGCTAAGGGGGTTGTACTGAGTAGGACTGAAACTCCATTTAGAAGGGTTGATTACTCTCAACCTACATGGCCTCTTTTTGTATGGCAGGGCAATAGAAAAAGAGACAAACAATCTGCAATCCTGTCTTCACTGGCATCTCTTGCCGGAGTGTCAAAAAGACGTGTTCGACAAACTCACCTAGACACGATTCAAGAAATTATCAAGGTGAATCCTCAGACTCTGAGTGAGTTCGCGGCGTGGTTGAGAGTCGAAAAGTCTTCCCTGGTTCAGAGAAGTAGTTGATTGCATTTTCTAGGGTTTTTGTTGTATGTCTATGATACTCGAGTCGATCGTTTAGGAGAGCTGTGATTCTACGAATGGCATATTTGCTAATCTTTAGTTTCACTGGAGTTACTGTTTCAACCAATATCAAATTCTCTGGGGGTGCTGGTTTAATCCCACTATGGATTTTTGTTCGACCAAGTAGTATCTCATTGACATCATCAGGTTTGATTTTACCGATTCCAACATCTGTAAGAAGAGTGACTATCTTCCTGACCAATTTCCAGAGAAAACGAGTTCCAAAAATATCCAGATAATGTGCATCATTGGTTTTTTGAAGCGAGATATTCAGGATTGTGGTGAAAGTACTGCGACCTGAATCAGGTTTTGATATATGACTGAAATCATTAGAACCAATTAGTGTGTTTATTGCTTTCTTGATAAGTGTAGAATTGATATTCTCCCAAGATTCAGTCAGATAGTATCTATAATGACGCATTAGCACGCTGTAGCGGGGTTTGAAGTTAATAGGAGCTTTCGTCGCCGCCCATAATTGAATATCCTCTGGAAGTTGTTTATTGATTATATCAATATCAAAGTGTTTACTTGTGGTTATCATTACTAGCTGCCCTATGCTATGAACACCTCTGTCGGTCCTTCCTGAGAGCTGGACAGTCTGAGGTGAGTGTGTTTCACCACTCCATCTATTGAGTGATTCAATCAGTCGTCCCTGAACTGTGTCAAAACCAAGCTGATATTGTGAACCATAGTATCGGTCACCAAGATAGAACAGACGTGCTAGGTAGTCCGTCATATCATGAAAGCCCCTATTATGATTCCCACAGATTAAACAAGCTCCGAAGAGATCGTGCTCGTAAATCTTCGATTTTATATCGGTAAATTTTGATTCTCCCGAATTTCTTCTCCTCAATCAGACCTGATTTCATCAAGACTTCAAGATGTGATTTTGTTGAGCTGTGATTGAGGTCTACTCGACGACAAAGCTCCGAAATGTTAAGCTCATTTGAAACAGCCAGTTCCTTGAGTATTTTAATTCGTCCGCGTGACGAAAATATATCCTCAATTGGAACTGATGAGTTTTCGGTGTTCATCTATTTTCTCATAGCCTCCTTTGATGTATCAAGTAAGCCTGATAGAAATTGTTCTAACATTTCTGCAGGAACTTCAGAGAACCCGATAAGTGTGGTCTGACCTCTCTGGCCTTGACCAGATTTTTTGGTATCGATTATTCCATGTGCATTAAGGTCTTGAACCCACTCCCAGATTTGAGTATGAGCCCGTGGTTCTTCATAGTATTCTTCGCATATCGATTGATACATCTCTTCGACTTCACCTATTGTGACATAAGCACCACGGATTTCCCGGAGTTGTCTTGCTGCCGCTAATAGCAACAGCTTGTGTTGTGTGGGTAATGTGACAAAGATTTCTTTTCTCAGTTCGGGATGAGTATCAGTCTTAGCACGACGAGCATAATCTGGAATTATAACATCTGATTGATCACTATCTGCACTTTTTCCAGCTCTCCATAATAGCTCGATTGCATATCGTGCATCTCCATGTTCTGATGCAATATCACAAATGACTTGGATTGTTTCATCCATGACTGCATTTTTTTCAAATGCCATTTCTACGCGGTCTCGAAGTATGTCATAGAGGGCTTCTCGATTGTATCTTGAGAAACGTAAAATATTGCGTTGGAGTGTACTTAGTGTGCTGGTATCAAGAATATCTTCATCAAGGGGAATATTGCGACCTATTCCGATGATTGACAATCGTTGTGTTGCGTTCAATCGATCATCCATGATTCTAGTAAGATCGTAGAGAATGTCAGCTCCTCTCTGTCTAATGAAATAGTCAAGTTCATCAAGAATCAGAAGAAGATATCGATCTTCCTCATCAAGAACTTCAACTAACATTTGGAGAAGCTCGTCAGGAGAATGACCACGCCGAGGAAACTTGGGTTTGAATTCTCTTAAAGCTCGAAGAAAAACGAGGTAGGCAGTCTTATTGACACGGCAATTAATGTGAATGCTATGAAGTCTGATATTACGTCGTGCGGCGGCCTGAATCATTTGTTCAGAAAATCGTTTTGCAACAGCGGTTTTTCCTGTTCCCACAGGACCTTCGATGATGAATTTATGACTTGTTCGGCCCGGGGAGCTAATCAGAGTCTTGAAGCTTTGGACAAGAGCGCGAATCTCAGATTGTCTATGAGGTAGACTCTCTGGCACATAGTCAATAGATAGGAATTGTTCAGATTTGAACACACTACGCCTACTTAGTTCATCTTCAACATAATCATGGGTCATAGCAGTCAAGAAACAATTCTACTAAGGTGTCTTAAAAGCGTTTGCGGAGCGTCTGATTAAATGTATAACTAAAGGGTAGGTTGCCGAAAGTATTGGCGAGCTCCTAACTCAAGATCCATATCATCGTCATTTCTGACTCATAGGGGTCATAGCATTCATCACTCGCCATACGTGTATTTGTATTTCTTCCCTTAAACCTGACGAAAAGCAGTGGTGCGACCGCCGGGATTTGAACCCGGCTTGGAAGCTTGGGAGGCTTCCGTCCTAACCAGGCTAGACCACGGTCGCTCTGCAACCCATCCGAGTTATATTTGATAAAAGACTATCGGCTTATGGATGATAATTATGATGCCTACAGTGATTTGCCCAAGGAGTATACTTATCTTGGACAGAGTCGTCAACGCCAGCCCGGAGACCTGAATCATGAGAAGAACTATCAAATTTTGGCAGGGGAATCAAGCTTGTGCTGAAGCCGCCATTGCTGCAGGATGTAGGTTTTTTGCAGGTTATCCAATTACTCCGGCTTCTGAAATTGCAGAAATCATGGCGCGTGAACTCCCAAAAGTGGGAGGGGTGTATCTTCAGATGGAAGACGAGATTGCTGCAGTTTCTGCTGTTATCGGTAGCTCATGGGGAGGGAACTTGTCTATGACAGCAACCTCTGGACCCGGTTTTAGTCTCATGCAGGAAAATTTGGGGTACGCAGTAATGACTGAAACTCCTTGTGTTGTTGTAGATGTCCAAAGAGCAGGTCCTAGTACTGGACAAGCAACAAAAGCAGCCCAAGGTGATTTCATGCAGGCGCGATGGGGATCTCATGGTGATTATGAGAGTGTTGTACTAGCTCCAAATTCTGCTCAGGAAACATATGAATTAACAATTAGGGCTTTTTCATTATCTGAAAAGCTTAGACATCCAGTGATTCTGCTGTCTGATGAGATTGTTGCACATTCACGTGAGAGAGTTGAGATTGACAAATCCAAAGATGTGGCTGTGGAAAGGCGATTCGTTAAAACAGGGGACCAACCATTTGGAAGCCATGACGCTGAAGGTCATGCATTGATGCCAAGGTTCGGTGATGGTCATAATCTACTCGTGACTGGATCTACTCATAATAATCAAGGATTTCGAAAAACTGCAGATCCAGAAGTTCATGACTTGCTTGTTAGGAGATTAACTAAAAAGATTCAAGATGCATGTGCGTATATCGAGGATTTTCTCATTGAGGGTCCAGATGAAGCTGAATGGGGGATTATATCATTTGGTTCAACTTCGAGATCAGTTGAAGAGCTTATGTCAATGATTTCAGAGTCAAAAGTAAGATCTATGCGATTAAGATCGCTCTGGCCATTTCCTGACAAAGCAGTCGAAAAGTTTGCTAATTCTGTAAATCAAATACTGGTTCCAGAACTGAATCTTGGACAACTCTCAAGAGAAGTAGAACGGGCTGCAAGAGGTCGGGTTGATGTTATTCCCCTACAGAAAATTGGAGGAGGACTTATGATTGAACCTGATGAGCTTCTCAAAGCTATGACCACGTCTTAGTGAGTTCAGTGACCTGTTGTAATCACGATTGAAATGCTTGTACTCATCCAGACTTGTACAATCGTGGTTTGTTTGACTTGGAGGAAGTAGGAACTCTCCACTCTAAATGATATATTGTGAAGTCCGGGTGAAATCCATAGTGGTAGTGGAACTGACTGTGGAAAATTTGAGTTGACTTGGTTGATTACAAAGAAAGGTACTGTGCTATTTTCATGGTATAGAAAAATGTCAGCAAGATTAATCGTTTCATTGTTATCATCCAGTATTGTGAATGTAAAATTCATTGACTCGCCATAGAATGCTGAGTCTAATGAGATATTCAGATTCATTATTCCAATTACGCCCAATCCAAATTGAGATAGATTTTGGAATTTGTAATATTCATTTTTAGTTGAAACATTTACAATATGGAGTCCGATGGAATAGTTGGATGAAGTTGGAATTACAAGTGTGCTAAATGTTCCAGGATGAATTTCGGATTCAAGCGAAAACTCGTTTTCTTCATCGGTGAATTGGACATCTACCGATTGATTCCAATCTAGTTCGGAATCAACAATAAACTCAATTGTTACGTTTTGACCTCTTGTGACATTCCATGATGGTTGAAGTGGA
>JAEOUL010000232.1 GCA_016839345.1 Candidatus Thorarchaeota archaeon
AATCAGTATATCCGACCTGATAAATCCAGGTGTCTTGTTGAATACATACCTTAGCATTATGGATTGGCTCTTGAGTATCATTATTTCTGACAGTAACAACGAACTTCTGTGGGTCCATCGTTCCAATGGACACTGGATGAGTAACATTGAATTCTGTGTATTCAGCTGTCCAGAGCTGGGTTTCAGGATCACCAAAGAGATGAAATTCTTCGAAAATATGTCTTGCAGGATCGCCTTCTTCGCCCATCCATTTACTTGCAGCGTTCAGTTTACCAGCGAGAAGAATCCCTCCCATTTCATATATAGGCTGACTTCCATCTTCTAGAAATCCCGGCCATATAGCTTGAATTATCCCATTGAGAAAGTCTGCACTGGGTAGTCCCGGAGCTGGACGTGTAGCTGCAATTGCCGCGATCGCACCTTCCTCTAGTCTTAAGATTTCTTCAGCAAAACACTCTTCGTTGACATATGCAAATGGATTGTCCTCGAGAGGAATATCATCGAAATGATCCAGGTCCGTGAATAATTCATCAGTTTCACCATCAAACCATCCAGTGTTACATGCAATACTCACAATCAAAGGTGTCATGTCACCATTTGCTAGATCTGGGAAGTATGATGTGTCGAAATATGGGTGACACCATCCCTCCCACAAGTCTCTATCATCATTATTGTGTACTCCATCTGTATCACCAATTTCAATATCAAATGCCCAGTCATATGGCCAGAGCATGTTCTTGGACCCCCCATGACCATAGGATAGGATCAGGAACCTTCCTTCGTTAATATTCGCTGTTATGTTCTCTCTTGCATGATCTCTATGTATTTGGTTCTCATACGCCCAAAGCCAGTCATAATCTTGAAGGGTATATTCTACAAATATTGAACTCGGATCTGAATCATTCAACTGTGCATGATACTTCCATGGAAGTGGATCCTCCTCAGCATCACAGGAGTAGTTGTAGTGAACACTATAATTCAGCTCATCCTTTAGGTATCTCCTAATTCTCTCCAGAGAGAAGATATATGGTTCTCGTCTCCTTTCGACTCCATTATATTCCCATACTCCAGGCTCTGCATCCGCAAAAAACCCGGCTGTCATTATGCTGTCGTAAAACAGGGGTTCGGCTGGTGGAGATTGTTCATACTGAATTGTCTTGTTGACTATTATCTCAGCCTGTTCTACAGTGTCTACTGATATTCGACTGTAGATCATATCTGGGAAATAGCTATGCCCCTCAATGTTGAAATAACCAAGATCTGATGCTATGTAACCTTTCTCAAAATACCCCCCTGGATGTTCCATATCATAATTGGTTGGGATTGCTTCAACATCGCCGAAAAGTAGGACATATGTCGGTGCAGGATACCAACGATCGTAAGCGGTCTTTATGCGATCTTTTATCTCAACGATTTTACTATCCCTTGTGCTGCTCTCTATAACAATGACCGCTGAAGGTGTGCCCTTTCGTTCCTTCCAGTCTGCTAGACGTTGAGCCTGAAACGCAAAAGTATCGTTTGTTATAATCAAATACTCTGCACCTGGATCGTAGCCTGGTGGTATTGATGAATGGTGAAATTGGGGAACTGTAGCGTTAGGTAATGATGGTGGTGGAGGGGGTATTCTACTATATGAAGTTGGGAATCCGGGCTGTTGTTGGTGTCTGGTATGGATTGGGTCATAATGAATCAATGAGTTTGTGAAGATCCAATCAAACAATCTTGAGCGCAACGACTCACGAACTGGTTGGATCTGTGCTGGGGCGCTGTATCTTATCTTGATAACTATTTGAGAAAACGCCATCAAATAGCCTGTCACAGGATTATATTGTACGGGATAGAAGCTCATTTTCAGAAATCTATGACCTCTCATAATCAAAGGTGCAGTGCCTTTTCCTCCACTGATGTTGGTTCTCACTCCTGGAAAGGAAGCGTTGATATTATATACAGAACCTTCGACGGTTGGTAGGATTGTAGGTTGAATTGAAGGAGTATGGGTGGAGCTTCGACCTACTCCAACAGGATAATTCACCGGTGATGCTGGACGTATGTCGTATTCACTGTCGGTATCACTTGATGTCGCAAGGACATCAATTGAAACATCGATATCATGGGGGATCTCCACGAGTTCATTCAAGACTGGTAGCATCGGTTTCCCAGGTTCATGCATGGATTCAGCTCCTGGCATATCTAGATTGTCATATTGGATCGAGTCTATACTATAGTTCCCCCTCCAGAACCCGTGGAAATCTGCCACGATTGTAATCCCTGTGGTGTCTGAAATTATGACGTGTGCTTCAGCTGGAGTTCCAGGGTCTGTTAAATCAAACCGAACCCATGGTCCCACTGGAGTTAGGACCGTTTCTAGTTCACACGGATGACTTGGAATTGAATAAATATCAAATACTGAATTCGTATCATTATTAGGAATTGATCCTACCAATACTCTGAGAATAGCCACAGATGATATGACAATCATGGCTGCAATTGCGACTGCTCCAAATTTTAGAAATATCTCCCTTCGATTCAGGCTGACCTTGCTCACTATCAAGTCCTCCACGCATGTGTCAAATGTTATAGTTATTGACCCTGATTAATAAAATACTTGATTTTGAGCATAAGCTAGTAATTTACCTTTCATTATGATAAACGAATCTTTCGTTGTTCTACAAAAGATTTATAAACCGACTAGTCAGTTTATTTTAATAATAAAAACCGTCTGGTCGGTTTTATTTGACAAGGAGAATATCAAAATTGGCTTTAATCTCAAAAAATGAAGCAAAACCCGAAGTCGTGTCAAGCACGAATCAGGTTATTACAGTCATACCTAAATCAGAAGCGCAGGAGTCTGAAGAAATCTTCGAGACTCCAGATGTCGAGAATGATCAATTCAGAGATTATATGAAGATCTTTGGTGGACAGGCATTCTCTCTAGTTGGAAGTGCTCTTGTTCAATTTGCACTTGTCTGGTGGTTAACATATACGACGGGAAGTGCCTTAGTTCTCTCCCTCGCAACGATGGTGGTCATCCTGCCTCAGATTCTTATCAGTCCTTTCGCTGGAGCATTAGTGGACAGATGGAGCCGCCGAACAATCATGATTGTTTCAGACACTCTGTCTGCACTCACTATTGTTGGATTAGCATTACTGTGGTCTATGGGCAGTGTTAATTTCGCACTTGTGTTTGCTGTTATGGCAATTCGTTCAACACTTGGAAGCTTCCAGTGGCCTGCTCTACAGGCTTCAGCATCTATGATGGTTCCAAAGGAACACCTCTCAAGAGTGAATGGTTTGTACCAGGCTCTGCAGGGACTGGCAAAGATAGCCGCACCAGCATTGGGCGCGCTGCTCTTGGTGTTCTTACCAATGCAACTCATACTCATTGTAGATGTAGCAACAGCTGCACTGGCAGTATTGCCTTTACTCATGATTCACATTCCCCAACCAAGCTCCGAGTCAGTGTCTGATTCGGTTTCATCAGGAGTGATTGAAAATATTGTTGAAGGATTTTCCTATATGAAAAACTGGCAGGGGGGCAAGTTCATCACAATAGCATTGATGCTGACTAACTTCGTCTTGATCCCTACATTTGCACTTACTCCTCTTCTCGTTCTACTTCATTTCTCCGGTGGTGCATTCGAGTTAGCTTGGATTGAGTCGATGATGGGCATAGGAATGGTGCTTGGTGGTATCACACTGGGGGTTTGGGGTGGATTCAGAAGAAGGATGGTCACATCATTGGTCGCTATTCTAACTGCTGCTGCAAGCATATTTGTTGTGGGACTAGCGCCTGCATACTTGATTTATCTGGCTATTGTGGGAATGTTCATCGCTGGAATGATGATCCCACTGGCAAGTGGTTCAATAATGGCTGTGGTGCAATCAGTTGTCCCTCCCAAGATCCAAGGCAGAGTCTTTACTGTCCTGATTAGTTTAGGTCCTGTCATGACACCCATCGGTCTTGCAGTAGCAGGAGCTGTAGGTGAAGCCTTCGGCATCCAAACTTGGTATCTTCTAGGAGGTATCATTCTAGCTATTATTGGAATCATTGGAGGTTCCAACAAGTCCATTATGACCTTAGGTGAGATCAAAACTGATTCCAATCAGGACTAATCCCACACTAGTGTTGTCCTTGAGGAATCTGGGGCAACCTCCCATCTTTTTCCGTAAAGTTTATATTAAACCGACTGGTCAGTTTTATTATAAGTATTCAGGTGAGTGAATTGTCTCCAAAAGTATCTGATGAACACAAAATCATGATGCGAGAAAAAATCTTTGCGGCTTCTATGACGCTATTTTCCCAGAAGGGGTATCATGAAACATCTATGGATGACATCGTTAAAGAGAGTGGTTTTAGTAAGGGTGCTATCTATGGATATTTTGAAAGCAAAGAAATCTTGTTTATGGAACTTCAGAAGAAATTCGCAACTCTGAGTCTTAATCAACTCAAATTTGCCGTTGCACATGAAAAAACAGCCATGGCGAAACTGGAGAAAGCAGCGGATCTTGTGTTTGCATCAATGTGTGAAGTTCCTGAAGAGATATGCAGAATTGATTTGGAGTTTCAGTTAGCTTCATCTAGAATGCCACAGATGAGAAAAGAATTCAAGAAACAGCAGATGATTATAATCAAACTGCTTGAAGACATAATTGATGAAGGCATTGATACAGGTGAATTCAGAAAAGACCTAGATGCCAATAGTATTGCATCGATCTTGGTGAGTGCCAT
>JAEOUL010000233.1 GCA_016839345.1 Candidatus Thorarchaeota archaeon
GCTGCTAGAGCAGGATCATCATAACAGGGTATTCTATTCATTTCCAATAAATCCTTTCCAGGTTTGCCAACATCTCCTGCTAACCATACTCCCACAACTGGTTTTTCCGTTGAGGCAGTGCGCACTCCTTCGAGTGTACCAGCTGCATGTTCAGTCTGTGTCATTCCTGCAAAAGTTGGGACTCCACATATGACTAAGAGGGTGTCTACATTCTTGTCATTCAGTAAAAGCTCAGTAGCTATCTTATACTCTCGCCTACCACCGCTTGCTACAACATCAATTGGATTGTTCAATGAAGCCATTGGTGGAAGAATCTGATGAAGTTCTTCCTGAGTTTCTTTTTCCAGATTTGGAATTTCCAGATTCAGTTTTGATGCCGCATCCGTTGCCAAGACACCTGCACCGCCTGTATTACTAATAATACCAACACGACGACCTTTAGGTAATGGCTGATAATCAAAGAGTTTGCAGATTTCAAATAATGTATCAAGAGTTGGGGCTGTGACGCAACCAGCTTGACGTATCATTCCATCGAATATTTTTGCTGAACCTGCAAGTGATCCAGTATGTGATTGTGTTGCACGATTTCCAGCCTCACTTTGACCTCCTTTCAATACAACAACTGGTTTCTTCTTTGCTGTGTTATGTAACGACTCGAACAACTCTCGACCTTCATTGACTCCTTCAACATATGCAGCGATGACTGTGGATTTTGGGTCCTCCTTGAAGTAGTTAATAATCTCAACAAAGCCTACATCAGCAGAGTTACCAATACTAGCAAATTTGCTCATTCCAATTCTTTTGGATCTAGTGGTGTATATGATCATTCCACCAAGAGCTCCGCTTTGAGATACAAATGCAATATTTCCTCGCTCAGGCATCATTGTGAAGGTTCCATTAAAGAGTCGACTGTTTGATACACCCACACAGTTTGGACCAATAATACGAACTCCTGAGTTCCTAGCGGCCTGAACTAGAGCCTTCTCAAGTTTGGCTCCCTCGACTCCTGTTTCACTGAAACCTCCTGAGATTATTACTGCATTCCTAGCACCAGCATTTCTAATTTCGGACATCAGTGTAGGACAATATTTTGCAGCCACTGCAACTATCACAAGGTCAACGGGTTTTGGCAAATCTTCTAGACTCTTGTATGCGGCTACACCTAGAACACGGTTTCGACTACGAGTTATTGGGTAGACTTCAATCTCGGATGCTAATAGATTCATCAAGATTGAATTGCCTAGCTTCCTATAGTCTGCAGAAGCTCCTACAAGAGCAACTCTAGTCGGATTGAAGAAAGGATCCATGCTCTTGACCTGTTCGGTTTCAGAACCAGTCATAGGTTCACGCCAAAAATCAAGTCGATTTATGTCTGCCGAGTGGAGTGATTAATTGTATTATTGGTAATACAAGCTTCGTCCCTTACGAACTTGCTTTTGAAGTTTGATTAACTTCCCTCGATTGGTACAGTTTCTGTCAAGACGATCAGAAATCACATAATCAGCTTCTGGACATCTTTTGTAGATTGTTTCAATCGATCGTATGGTGGTTTCAATGATTTCGCGATTCTTACTACTGCATAGTATGTCTACGAGTGTAGATGTTGCAGATTCATTATAGAAATTACCTAGGGCTAAGATTGCAAGCGTTGCAATACGCGGGTCAGTTACCCTAGATGTCTTTTCTAGAGTAATAATTGAGTCAAGATCTCGTACAACAATGTGTGCGTTGATATAATGTAAAATCTCTCTGAAACCAGTGGTTGATGGAGAAGCTTTGTAATGTGATGTTGCTTCATCGAGAAGCGAATTAAGAGTAGGTAGTGAGTGTCTACTTGCAAGATTGCAGAGTCCATCTATATCTTGATGAATTATCTGAGTAAGTAATATTCTATAGTCCTTGTTGAACGGACGAGAATGAAAAGCCTCATTGTTTAGCGGAGATGTAATCATCTCTTCTGTGGAGTCGATTGGTTCTTGTAATACTGATAATACACGATCAAAGGTATCAGAATCGATTTGAGCGCCTTTAATACCGAGCTTTGTCAATGTAAGACGACCATACTCGCAATGCCATAGAGCATCAATATTGACATTAGGTCCGTCTTGTTCTATCGATATGTCTTGTATTTCTTTACTCCTGATAGTTTGGAGCAAGTCTATTGTTTCTTGAGAGATAGAGATATTCTCAGAGAAATCGAAGAACAATGTATCGCCCCTTCTAATCTGATCAACTGCTAATTTTTCGAGTTTGCTGACAAGCTTACGTGAGGCATCAACTAATGACCGTTCAGAAATCAATTCCCCGAGTAGAGTTGCTGTATCTCCCGGAACTGGTTCCAGGCCATTGCATGATAGTAGACCAAACACAACTTCTCTGTATTTCAAATCTTCCAAATTTGTTTCCTTCGCTCCCATAGTCATTGGTGAAGAATATTTCTCATTCCGAGCTTTCAACAAACACTCAAGGGCGACAGACCACCCTTCATCTTGTTCAATTGTTGCAATGATATCCACAAGGTCTCTATCTCGACGGTCTCCGATAATGTCAGAAATTATACGAATACGTTCGCGTTCACTGGATACCTTGACTCTTTCTTTGACTGCCTTGAGAATTCGATCACGACTATTGTCTTTGGTCAAGAGCATCACAACTTTCAGAATTGTTTGTAAAACAATGTCAGGCTGTGAATAAGGTTTGTTTGGGTGGTAAATAGTTGTATTTCTTGTATTACATGTATCAAGTTTTTTATAAAAGCGCTAAATCTGTCATGAAGTTCAGGAAAAAAAGTCGTTCTATGATTAGAACTATGTATCTTTGTTACCATGTAAAGTATGAGTGTGTCGTACAATGGCAAGTAAGCCGACGTCGATGAGACACACCTCTCCGACGTGTCAGGCGTTCGTCATTGTCATCTCTATCTCCTCAAACAAACCTCCAGGATGACCAAATGGTTGCCTGATTGATGGAGAAAGCTGTACTCGCGTACGTTGGTAAGCTTCGTAGTGCGACACGCTCGAGCCGTTTATTTTTCTATCTTTGTCAACGATGTTCTTGGTTATTATTCTGCCTTCCTTTTAGAGATGTCTGACTTGAGCGCAAGTGATGATGAGAGTTCATCAAGCGCGGACATGATAGTCCGTTCTGTGACTCTAACACTTTCAAGTTCTTCAGATGTTAGTTCAGTCTTGCCAGCTAGAATATCACGGATCCTTCGATAATCACCGATCCTCGCTGCGACTTCTTCAAATGGTCGGAATATTGTAAACTCAAAAAGACCCAAGTATGCTAGAAGCAACATTGTGTAAAAGCAACGTGTGAGATTTCTTCTTGCCTGTTTCAGTGTTCTATTAAATGCTCCTCTGGAAACACCTCGAAACCTTGTACCTTGTTTAGATCTATGTGATGCTTTATTTTCATATGTGATATGAGAACCATAACTGTCCTCCACTACCAAATCAATAAGAAGCGTTTCTATCTGGGTCTCGCTCAACACAGACCCTTCCTGTAATTTTTTCAGAATTGGTTCTTGTAATACTTGTCTTGCACTCGATGTCAATTGTTTCATGGTTTTCTTGTTATCATTTTGTCTAGGTTTCAAGCCAAATCACTCTCTTTTCAGACATTAACAGATATCGACTTCTAAGCGCTCCTGAGGCAATAGAGAAGGTTTTCCTCATATTGTTCATCAAGCCCTATGGGCGGATACAGTTTTGTATACAAAAATAACTTCTAGTGCTTAAGTAGATTTCAGTTTAATCCTATTGTGATATTTGTAATACACTAGATTATGATCATCTATTTGATAGGGTCCATTCTGAATCAGGTGTCATGATAACAAACCCAAGAATTAGATTTCCTCGAATCTCATCAAATTTGTAAACTCCAAAAACATTTCTTCCCGATTCATCATTCCATTCAACTCGACCACGCAAAAGGTAATGTTGAAACACGACACGACTTTGTTTCCTTACAGAAGCAAAGAGATTTTTGTATCTCCTGCGTTGAGAAGGTCGGATACCCCATCTAGAAAAAATGAATCTATTGGATAAGCTATTACTTGAGATTAGGACTGATTTTCTTCCTTTGCTATTAATTGCATCTTTGAGTGCCTCTCTGAGACATTCAGGTATAGAAGCTAAGATTGATGGGGTTGCTTTTGGTTCATGGATAAGTGATCGAGTATGTACACTACGGCTTGTCAAGTCAGTTCAATCATGTTCTTCTTCTTAGACCTTAAGAGGTCCTACAAAGATTTGATTTACAAGATGCGATGTATTTCACGTAATACAATTTTATTCAGATGGTTTTGTCACTTCATTGGATTAATATCATGATTAACAACGGGAACAACAAGGTGTTTACATCTGTGAGAAAAAG
Source organism: Candidatus Thorarchaeota archaeon (assembly GCA_016839345.1). The sequence goes on from JAEOUL010000233.1 coordinate 4,381, forward strand.
AGCCGTAATTCATGTGACTGGTATTGTCCAAGGAGTTGGATTTAGACCTTTCATTTATCGAGTTGCGGATTCATTATCAATTACGGGATATGTATTGAATCTCGGTGATGCGGGAGTCAAGGTAGTTGCAGAGGGTGAGGATGACAAGATTCGAACATTGATTGATCGGATTAAGAATAAACCACCATCTATATCTCGAGTAGATACACTTGATGTTGTTTGGGATGAGCCAAGCAATTCTTTCACATCATTTGAAATACATAAATCAACCAAGGTAAGGACTAAAGGGACCATACCTGTCTTACCCCCTGATATTACGATATGTAATGATTGTATAGATGATTTGACCTCCTCAAATTCACGATGGTATCTGTATCCATTCACATCATGTGCAGCATGTGGGCCTAGATTTTCTACCATAACAGACCTTCCATACGACCGCCCAAACACTACAATGGTTGATTTTCCGTTATGTGATACTTGTAATACGGGTTATACAGAACCTCTTGATAGGAGATACCACGCTCAAACAACTGCATGTGAAATATGTGGTCCAGTCTATAGATTAGTTGATTCTATTGGAAAACAATTTGATTGCAGTGATCCAGTGATTCAGGCATCAAGTCTAATTGAAAAAGGAAATATTATTGCGATACAAGGAATCGCAGGGACTCACATTGTAACCAAGACCACTGATGACAGTCCATTAGATTTGCTTCGTAAAAGGAAGAAAAGATCTCAACGACCTTTTGCAATAATGACTAGAAACCTCTCTACTCTCAGACATGTTGTACATATCAGTCATAAAGAAGAAGAACTACTTACTTCATGGAGAAGACCTATTGTTCTACTTCAGAGGAAAAATGAGTCTGAATCCAATGTTATTCATACTGATGTCTTGAATTTGATTGCTCCGGGGCTTGATACCATTGGTGTCATGCTTCCTTATGCTCCGGTTCATCATCTCCTTTTTCGTTACACAAAAGAACCGGCTTTAGTAATGACCAGTGCAAATCCTACTGGTGTTCCGATGTACATCGAGCCTGGGGTTGTGGTGTCCGAACTGCAAGATATTGTGGATTATTCTCTAATTCATAATCGTAAGGTGTTTCAGAGAGCTGATGATTCAGTCATCAAAGTCTTGCCTGGCGATAATCCAGTTTTCATTAGACGCGCTCGAGGATATGTACCAGAACCTCTTCATTTTGAAGGTCCTTGGAAGACTGTCAAGGCGGTTGCTGTAGGTCCTGAAGAAAAGGCTACAGCTTCTGTATTGAAATCTGAAAGAATCTATCCGACTCAGCATATTGGTGATATAAATCGGGTTGAGAGTCTAGATTTCCTTTCCAATGCAATAGATCACATCCTTCACCTGCTTGACATCAGTAGTTTAGATGGAGTGGCCTGTGACTTCCATCCAGAGTTTTTGACGACCGAATTAGCTGAGAAACTGGCTACTGAACAGGATGTTCCTCTTTTCCGTGTACAGCATCACCATGCACATCTAGCATCAATGATTGTGGACAGATCTATACCCAATAATACAAGTATTGTTTGTATTACAGCAGATGGATTTGGCCTTGGACCGGAAGGCAATGCTTGGGGTGGAGATGTACTGTTCGGAGATTTGAGGGATTGTAAAAGAGTTGGTGGGATTATGAGTGTCAAATATCCTGGGGGTGACCTTTCTGCAATATATGCTTCAAGGCCAACTTTGGGAATATTGAATGGTCATTTGAATAGGGATCAAGTTCTTCAAGTGGTCAATGGGGCACCTATTGGTCCAAGTGAAACTATGACCGCAAAAAGCTTGGACATCTTGATTGATACTATTGGTCGTGGTATAAACACAATCAGTAGTACTAGCGCAGGACGCTTCCTAGATTCTGTAGCTATGATTCTTGGGATTTGTTTTGAGAACTCCTATGATGGTGAATGTCCGATGAAACTAGAAGCAGTAGCAAGAGAAACAGATCTGCGGATTAAATCTGAGTTTGTGACCTCAGGGAATGATATGAATCTTGATATATCTAATGCTATGTTGCAGTTCCTTGAGCTGCAGAAAAAAGGTGTCAGTAGGCATGAGATAGCATATGCTGCTCAGTGGTATCTAGGTAGTTCATTAGCTGATATAGCTTGTAGAGTAGCAACAGAGAAAGGGGTTGAGTATGTAGGATTCTCTGGTGGGGTTGCACTGAATCGTATAATTACAAAAGCTGTACTGAATCGTATTAATCAAGAAAAGCTCCATCCATTGATTCATCATGAAGTTCCCCCAGGTGATGGAGGAATTTCAATTGGACAGGTGGCTGTTGCTGGAGCAAAGTTGAGCAATTCCTAGTTGTAATACAAGTAATAGATTTATTATCTGCATGTCTTTGTTTGTTCAAGTCCAAGTTTTGTGGCACCAATATTGATTTTTTCAAACTTACTTGGAAAAGTGGCCTTCACCACATCAAATGCTGCTTTCTCAGTTATAGGGATTAGTCCTGTACCAACAATAGCTCCTAGCATGACCATATTGAGTGCACGTGAACTACCTGCTTTCACAGCCAATTCCAATGCATCAAACTCTATGATTTTGTCTGTGAATTTGTTCATCATTTTGATAATCTCGTTATGGCTTGGATATTCTGCTTGACCCATTGAAACTGCAACAGGGTATTGTACATGAGAACTCATCAAGACAC
>JAEOUL010000234.1 GCA_016839345.1 Candidatus Thorarchaeota archaeon
ACAAATGTGGCAATAGATATTGACGTACTTCTATATAAAACCCAGACCAACTTGAAAAAGAAGTGTGCGCCAGCAAGATATGGTCCGTTTAAAGTAATGGGGAGTCAGTCACGGAATCCTTATTTCAAAGCTCATTGAGCAATATCTGATTCCAATGGTCTTCAAACGAAAATTATCCGATGATCAAAAGAAAGTCCTGAAGCGGTTGGAGAAATTTGTAAGACGTGCGCACGCTCTAAGTGATAGTCATGATTATGCGCATGTATTGACAGTGACCAAATATGCAATAGAAATTGCTCAAAACATAGAGGAACAGATTGATCCATTCGTGTGTATCGCAGGAGCTCTTCTTCATGATATCGGAAAAACAACTCCAGCATTTGCACATATCCATGGGCTTCTTGGTGGAGCTTTGGCAGAGGAATTCTTGGATGGGTTGAAACTTAATAGAGCCAAGCAAGAAGCAATTAGCCGAGTTGTTGTCAGACATACACAGACTTCGATGATTCCGCCTGAAACACCTGAAGAAATGATTGTGGCTGATGCAGATACTCTGGACAGACTAGGGTTGATGGGTCTTCTCAGAGGATTCATGGGGAAGACTGGAGAGAGTATGGATGAGATAATGAACAGGTATATGAGCAAGCGTAAGCACGACTTCGAAAAACTCCATTTCGAGTATAGCAAGAAAATCGGAGATAGCTTGCAGGATGAACTCATGGACTTCATGATTAAGATAGAAGACCGTCTGAAATTCCGTCTGGCCTCAATCGAGGACCTTTTCGAGAATGCCATATAGTAAATCTCGTTACACTATTTAGTTAAATGCTCAAACACTACGGTATTATTGAGTAATTGATGAACGCATCACTAGAATCACTCACTCGAGAGGAAATAGTATCACGAGCAAGAAGACACATTTTCTCAACAGGCATTGACGACTCAGCTCATAGACTCTGCTGCGAAAACATGAAGTATGGACTTGCCAAAATTCACTACATTCAGAACCAGTTAGGGTTTGAACCAAATGCAACATTTGTAGGTGCTCCAGATGCGACGGTAACGAGAAATGTGCGACGATGGAACTATGGGATTGGTTATGGGGGAAAACTCTCGTGGGGTAATGGATTTGACAATCTTGTCATTCTTGATACAATGCCAAATGCATGCGGAATGTTTGTTGGAGGTCTGCAGCACCTACCGGATTTGAAAGAATTACTCGGCCGCATTAACGAGTTACTTTCAGATACAAAGGACATAGACGGGATTGAAGTTGATTGGGATTTTGCAATCAGCAATCATTTCATCGATATCTATGAAGTAAAACCATCTACAACCAACCAAGACTTGCGTTTTAACTATGCTTTCATAATACATGGTTCTTCACCGGAACTAAAAGGCGATAATGATTCGAAATTTCACTTTGGTCTCTATCATCATAAGAGTTCACTTCTCGAAGAGCTATCACAATGTATTGATACTCCATTTGGAGATATCAGAATACTGACTGAAGAAGCGGCAAAGAAATACTTTGAATTTTATAATTTCGCAGCATCACTCAGCAGTAAGAAACGCAAACTAGCTGCAAATTTCATCTTTGAAGACTTTGATGAGATCTGCAACCACATCCATCAAGGTCTCTTGAACTTGAATGAGATTGCTCTTGGATGTCACTCTTTAAACAACATGTCTGAAAACAACATATTTCCAATGGCTCTTCGAGCAGATTTACCTGCATACCTGTTGGAAGGAATTCCAAACCTGAATGAAGAGGTAATTGAGTATCTAGGTTTTGAGAAGAGAGCAAAGAAGTTAGCTGTTATGGAACGATTAACAAATGCCAATATCCTTCCACATGGAGGAGGTTATGACTTCCCGCATCTGCTGAGGGTAAACTATGTTCTAGAAGAGAGTAACAATCAAAGATACTTCGTTACTGACCTGAGCACAGGGCATGAGTCAGAGATGATTTTCACAACTCCGAGAGAATTGCAGTTCTCTTATAGGGGTAGACAGGTTTTAGCTAGGACTTTAGAACTGAAACTGGGAACTGTTGTAGCAAACCTAATGCCTCGGATTGTACTCAAGGTCTAATAGTAATTCAATACCAATTACTGGTCTCTGTAACTCTCAAGAATACTAATGACTTCGTGATCAGCAACATCATACCAATTCTTGTATGCATTGGCAACAGCAAAGATGAATCCTGACTCAATTCGAGGACACACTAGAGAACTCACTTCACTACCAATTAGATCAACAGCACTCGATGAGGCTGTTGGAACTGCCACGGTGATACTTTTCGGAGAAAGGGTTCTTACGGACTCAATAGCAGCCTTCATGGTGTATCCACTAGCCAATCCATCATCAACTAGGATGACATCTTTCTCGGTGGAGTCAACAATTCCGACTAGACCACGATAATCAGCTTTTCTTCTCTCTATCTGCTCCTCAGTTTGCCTAACAACAAGATCTATCTGTCTCTGGTTCAATCCTATTCTTCTTACTAGCTTGTTGTTTAGCAGCAACGAGCCATGAGAAGTGAGAGCCCCAAATCCTGCCTCTGGGTTTCCTGGGACCTGAAGCTTCCTTACTATTATCGCATCCAACTCTGCGTCCAGGCTCTTAGCAATCTCAACTCCAACAGGTATACCGCCATTGGGAATTGTCAGGACCACAGGACGTGTTTCGAATGGCACACTGGACAACTCTTTAGCTAATATTTGTCCTGCTGAAGTCCTATCTTGGTAGGTTATCATAAATTACGCCGCTTCCTATTTAATATGATTAACCATAATATCCACATAAGGAGTGCGACAGATAAATCCAAGAATGTCTGGATTTGTTTTAGTATGAAACTACCTTTACACCAGCAAAAATTAACCCGCTGGAAGTACTTTCCACTAGCGACGAGATAATCTCCCAAGACGTTGAACTAAATGTGCGAATCCGTAACATTCAGTCATTTCAGGTACATCGTGGTAATTTGAAAATCGGATTATTCTTTGCATGCTTCTCAAAAAAAAAGAAGGTGGCAGCATTGCTGCCGCGCCCATTAAAGACTCATTAACTGCTCATTGCATCATCTATCAATTCTAGATGTTGTTAATTCCTACGGACAAGATCTCTATGGCCAAACACCAGAATAATAACGATGATAATAGTAATGTAAAGAAGTAGCAAATCGAAATAACCCTATGTAATCTGATTTCTTCGTTTCTTGATAAGAACATTGAACACAATCAAACTTGTGATGATAGGGATTGAAACACTAACATAGAGAGATAGAGGTAGTGTTGTCGTAGCACCAGTAGTGGGTTCAACAGGAGTAGTGGAGTTATAATCCATAGCGGACCAATTGAGTCTGTATGAATTTGCTGAGGGAACAAATTCTGCAAGATACGCACGAGATTTTTCAACATTCAATACACCATATCCGGATTTCTCATCCCATCCTGTGTCAAGAATATCTGTAGCACCCCAGACCAATGCATCTTCAATTTGACTGTTTGATGCCCATGGAAACTGATTCCAAAGAAGAACAGCTGATGCTGCAACTATTGGTGTTGAACAGGAAGATCCTCCAAAGGTACCATAATCGCCTGTAGTCTGCATATATGCAGGTATACCGCCTGCTGGACCAACTAGAAATAGGTTTTCTCCGTATCCGCCTTCATTAAATGTTCCACTACTGTCAAATCGTCCAATAACTCGAACAAATGGCAATGACTGAGGAACATCCTTTGGATGTAATGGACAAAGAATATTATCACATCCTGCAAAAAAGAGTGCTTCTCCACTTTCATGAAGTTCTGAAACCTTATTCTGAAGTTCAACCAGAAGTGGATCATCAAATTCAAGCAAATAGACTGTTGCGAGAAAACTCATAGTGAAGACCATTCTTCCAAAGCTCGTACCCCAATCAAATATGTCAATCAATTTCTGTAAGTATATTCGATATGATTCCACATCGTTTGTAGGATAACTACCCCAAGGCCAAGCACTGTACAGAGGAGCGTTTACAATCCCTGCTACACCTATGTTATTATCGATCGTAGAAGCAGCCACAGATGCAACTGCTGCTTCATGGGAACTTGAGCTGGAACTCGGATATGGCAAATATGCTGTAAAATCGTCATTCCATGAAAAACTAGCCTTTCCTGTTATATTCAAATCTCCATTTTGATCATCAATGATAGCCTCTCCGACTACACATAGTCCCACAGCTTCAGGAGAATAGAAGGAATAACCATGGTTCCAGACACTATGGATTTTAATAGCATCCAAATGCCAAGGGTCACCTTCGGGATCGTTTGGAATGAATCCTTGAACAAGAGGAAGATTTCCAAATGAGTGTATTATGATCAAGAATATTGTTGCACCAACAAGAGCAATTGGTCTTGAGGAAGGTAACCTTGAGTTTGCTTTCATATCGCCCATGCTTAACAACTCAGATGATCTCAAATATCTCGACGCTCAAGTTACACGTCGTAAATTAAGAACACTCATTACAGCAATAGGACGATTCTTAGAAAAAAGAAAGGATGGAAGGAGGTGCTAATACCGCCAACCCTCTTCCAAAAAAAAATCTAGACGAGTTTAATATCGTGGACGGCTACCGTGATCTTCAGCAGACATGTTGACTTCTGAATTCACTTCGTCTATTTGTTCTTCAGCTGCAGCAATCGAACCGAACTTGCCTAACTGAAGTCGTAGATTGCCCTTGAAGAGACCTGTGTATCCATTTGAAAGGGCATAAGTTTCGCCTTCCTCTATTAAGTCGATGGTCTCATTCCAAACGGGCATAAGGATTGTTCCTGTCGAATCGCCAACTTGGGCATCTACTACTCGGAATGTTTCACCGGTCTTCCGAGATTCTACCGATCTTTCTTCACTTGTATTCATGACCTTGAAGGTTATGTTTACACTTTTCATTCCGGGCTTAAGCTCGGCGATAGTGGCCTCAACGGCCTCTGTTTTATTGTCATACATTGTATATCACTCGCTTGTGCGAATTCAGGTCAATCAAAACTAAGGTAATCCTCGAGTGGAAGTATAGAAAGGTCGTTAATCTTCAATAGAACCAGTTAGAAGGTTTGCATAGTTGCTATGCCTGTGCTTCAAAGACGCGGGAGTTTGCTTAAGACATTATGCATAGTGCTGAAGAAGGGGAAAGAATGGAAGGATAAAGAGTCAATACTACTTTTCGATTCAGTGAATCTACATTCACCATTTATTATATTCTTTAGTGGACATATCGAGTTGCGTGTTCACTTCAACTATTGATTCTTTAGCTGAAGCAATTGAACCAAACTTCCCTACGTGAAGTCTCAAACTACCCTTGAAAAGACCTGTATATCCGTTGGATAGGATGTAAGTTTCTCCTTCCCTTATTGAATCGATAGTTTCATCCCAAATGAACATCAGGACTGTCGCTGTTGAATCGCCAACCATAGCATCTACAACGCGATGTGTTCCTTCAGCTCTGATAGATTCAACTGATCTTTCCTCACTGGTGCTTATGACCTTGAAGGTTATGTTGACTTTTTTCATTCCAGGCTCAAGCCCAGCAATTGTGGCCACATTGGCCTCTATCTTGTAATCATTCATTGTTAATCACTCGCTAGTGCGAATTCAGGTCATTCAAAACTAGGATAAACCTCACACAGGAGTGCGGGATAATCGTTAATCCTCGATAAAACCAGTCTGAGATGGTTAGCATAGTTGCTATGCCTGTGCTTTGAAGCTGCGGGAGTTTGCTTAAGGACTTATGCCTCTTACTGAATAAAGAGAAAGGATGGAAGGAGGTGCGACCAAGGCAACCTTGAGGGTCGTGTCAAAAATTCGAAATTGATTACAATCTGAAAGTACTTTAGATGGATAAGATTAGCCCGGAGATTCAAGGACAGTCACAAATATTGATGGAGGAGAATAAGGAACCATTCGAGGATATCTTCCCCAATTCAGAATATGAAGGGAGTGTGATAACAGTACTTAATTTGTCGCTGGTAACATTCCTGATTCTTCTTGGGTTGAGTATGGTCGCTCCGATTCTTCCCACGTATGCAGAAAGCTTTCAGGTTTCGTACACTCTTGTGGGATTTGTTGTATCATCCTTTGCAGTTACACGGATGATTCTTGACATACCTGCGGGTCTTCTTTCAAGAAGGTTCGAAAAGAGGAGGATTATGATTACAGGTTTAGTGCTCCTCTCGACATCTTCGGTAATTGCGGGTTTGGCTCCAAATTACTTCATATTAGTAATTGCTAGACTCATAGAGGGAGCTGGTTCTGCGCTATATGTAACAACGGCAACAGTGTTTCTTGCTCAAATTTCAGGCAAAGAGAAACGGGGACAGTGGATGAGTCTCTATATGGGTATGCTTCTTCTTGGGGCTATCTTTGGACCTACATTTGGAGGAATCCTTGCAGAGTTGTATGACATTCGTGCACCCTTCTTTGCTTATGCCATCATCACAGGGCTTGCAGTGATTCCAACATTGATTTTACCAAATCTGGCAAATTCTGGGAATACATCTGAACCTCAACAAATGAAAGAGATTCTACGGGATATGCGGCAGGTCGTATCCAACCGTTCGTTTCTCCTAGTTACATTTGCGGTCTTTACGATGTTCTTTCTACGGACTGGTGTAAGGAGCACGCTTATACCTTTGTTTGCAGCTAACAATTTGGGATTGGATGCTGCAGCCATTGGTCTGATTCTAACAATTGGAGGTGTAACAACCGCCCTTACAATCACTCCAATGGGAAGTATTTCTGATAGGATAGGTAGAAAGATACCTCTAGCACTTTGCCTTGTATTGACAGCTGTTATCACATTGGTAATCCCCCTTTCAGCAGACCTACTGACACTTTCAATATCTGTTGGAATATACGGAGCAATCATCGGTCTACAGGGTCCGAGTGCTGCTTATGTAACAGATCTTTCACCACAGGATAAACTAGAGATTTCTATGGGACTCTATCGAATGATAAGTGACTTTGGATTTGTTATGGGTCCTCTTCTCCTAGGTTTCTTGGCAGACATAACTGCTATTCCTGTAGAAGGAGTGTCACATTCAGGTCTGATCACAGTTTTTCCTTTCATGGTGGCGTCGGTTATTCTCATCATTGCATTCATTGTGCTACTAAAAGCCAATGATCCTGTCAGGAAGAGTATCAAGATTTCAGGATGAATTGATTCGCACAGTCAAGGAAATTTCAAGATGGAGTTCTACAAGAGGAGGGATTCAACAAAGAGAAAGAATGGAAGGATGTGCGACCAACGCACATGCTCCTTCCTAGAATCAAGTTACTATGTTGCTTTTCTACGTTTCATGAGAAACACGATGACCAATGCTACCCCAACGCCAGACCCACCAACTAATATCACTCCAATGAGGAGTGTATTGTCTGGAGGAGCTGCTGAGCCAGGATAGTCTAATGCATCTAGAGGATTCGTCCCCGCAATCACTTCCAACCCGTCCAAGTAGGTGTCCCCATCAGAATCGTCGTTAAGCGGGTCCGTACCTATCTTCACCTCGAAGGCATCATTGAGATTGTCACAGTCTGTGTCAATGCAGTCAACATCGGTGCCGTAACCGATCTCATCCAGATCGTCAAGCCCATCATAATCAAGGTCGCCAACCGAAGCTCCGAGCATGTCGATGATTGTGCGTATCTCGTCAATGTCCCCAGTCACAGATGTATCCAAGAGACTGATGAGGTCAGTATTTCCAGTCACCAAGGCGGCTACTGCTTCCAATCTTGTCGCATTAGCGTCTAGATAGTAAACAGCATCCAGCAATAGAGACGCGTTCCCTTCTACATACGTAAAGAGGGTTTCAATTGCAGTATGATTACCATCTAACCATGAGATCACCTGCTGGACCAAGGTCGCATTATCATCCAACTGCTGTATCACGTTTAGCAAGAGAGATGAATTGCCATCCGACCAGTCTATCAAATTCTGGATGAGGGTAGCGTTACCATCCAAGTCGTCATAGATCTCGTCATACCATGCCTGCGGAATTGCGGGGTAGGACATCGGATCTGTAGGGTCACTGCCATAAGCAATCTCATAGGCATCAAGGAAATTATCATTGTCGGAGTCTATCTTTCCAGGATCTGTTCCATAAACATACGTTTCTTCAATGTCAGAAAGCCCATCACAATCATTATCCAAATAGAAGACAGAAAGGAAGCAATCACTTAAACCACCATGAGTGGCATTGTAGGCATCAACCATTGGGAAGTTTGTGGATGATGTATATCCTGCAACATATACATGCCCGTTTTCAACAGCAATGGCTGTACCAGTGTCAGAATCAGAACCCCCAAGAAAAGTGCTATAGAGAATTGAGCCTCCGGATGTTAGGCAGACAAGAAAGCCGTCTAATGAACCACCTCCAAACGTACTATTATACGCGTCTACCATCGGGAAGTCAATTGATTCTGTACCTCCTGTAATATAGGCAAACCCATATTCAACAGCTATATCAAAACCCACAACTTGACCTCCCCCCTGAAGTGCTTTTGCATAATAAACAGAAAGTAGATTGTTAGTGTATTTGTAGACAGCAGTGTAGTCATTATCATTGGCAGAATACGAAACATATGGACAACCATCCTCGATGGCTATTGCCATTCCATAATCACCTGCAGCCCCACCATAGAAGGTGCTGTACAATAGCCCGCCAGCAGACGATAGTTTCATCGTAAAACCATCGCGTGTACCTCCAAAGGATTGGTCGTAACCATTAACCCAGAAGTTTGATGAGTAAGTCATCCCAGTTATGAAAGCCTCGCCACTCTCGACTGCAATATCGACGCCAATGTCATTAGAAGTTGCATACGCTGGATTATTTGGTCTTAGCGGGACGGAATAGACCAATCCCGACCCATTGGCGTAGCCTTTAGCGGCAAATCCATCGGTTAAAAAGGTGGGTCCGGTGTAAATAGATCCTGTGACATAATAGACACCATTCTCCACTGCAATAGCCGTATTCTGGTCTTCAAGAGTGCTAGACACCGGTCCATAGGTACTGTATATTAATGTCTGGCCATCAGCACTGAAGACTGACACGTAGCCATCAAAGTTACCATTATACGTTGTATCTATTGCATCCCCTGTAGTAGGGAAGTTGCTCGACATTGTCATCCCAGCGACATAAACAATTCCATTCTCGACAGCCAATCCATTGCCCTCATCAATTGACGATCCACCCAGATAGGTGCTGTAAATCAGCGTCTGTCCATCAGCTGTCATCTTGAAAACAAAGCAGTCGCCATCTCCATTGTGTGTAGAATCATATCCACTGAACATGGGAAAATTGGTAGAATACGTGGTTCCGGATACATAGACATACCCATTTTCAAATTCGAGTTCATTTGCTCGATCAGAAGCTGACCCACCAAAGTATGTACTATAGGGCATATTGACCGGATCAATTACAAGGGTTTCAGTAATATCGTACTCGCCAAGTTCAAAAACGACTTCATTTGATGATTCAATCAAGAAGGCTGATGAAACCTCTTGTTCATTGTTGTCAAATGTCTGGAACACCCGAAGACCTACATCTCCAAGGAGATGTCCATCTTTTGAAATATAAACTGAATCATCATCTACACTGAGACTATCAGCATTGGAGTATCTGAGACTTATGAGTTCAGGATTAGCACCAGGAGACACAATGAACTCATACTTGATGAAGCCATCACAAATCTTGTAGACCAAGTCAATTCCGGGGTATAGATTTCTGTACCTCACCTCTAGACAATCGGTGAGACCAGTCTTCCATTGACTGCTATCAGACCCATAGAAATAGTTTGTAACAGAACCTGTGGGTTTCTCGCCCTCTGGAATGACCTGATTACTACCCTGAAACTCGAGGGCAAAATACACATCATCGACCAGATAATGCACTTCAGATAGTCCAAAGTACGCAACTATACTGGTTCCTTTGCGACAGACATAGTATATTCCCCCACCATCAGATGGTGTTGGTACAAACATCATCATTTCCAGATTCTCATTCCCTGACGACTCTATGATCTCAGGAAGTTCCATCACTTGCGTGGTTTCTTTAAACCCAGCTTCAGTCATGGGTACAGGTGAGAAAACCCCAACAACTGTAATGAGTAAAAATACAATCATACCTACTTTAAGCAGGTTCTTTCCATTTGCTTTCGTTGCATCCACTCTCCTTCTCTCGTGATAAGAAAACAAAGTCATAGCTACTAGTTGACCAATGTCTTCATCATCACTCTCTCCTAGTGAGTAGACTGTGTTGTAAGGTGCACCTACTTATTAATTATCTCAGAAAATTAGGCAAATTGATGATTTTATGGCGTCAATTCTTGATTTTATACTGAAGAGAAAGGATGGAAGGAGGTGCGACCAACGCACCCTTGCGGGGTGTGTCGAGCCCGGCCCGTTCGTTTACGGCCAGACCTTCATCCGCCGCCGGTCACTAGCTCCTTCCTGACGATCTCGCGACCCTCATCG
>JAEOUL010000027.1 GCA_016839345.1 Candidatus Thorarchaeota archaeon
GAACTCCATTATTGGGTCTCAGTAGGTTTCTTCCTCACATTCCCATTCTCAATGTGGTTCACCGGAATCGTGTGGCTAAGATTTCGAAGTCTAAGATTGTTTTGTCTCTTCTCAATCATCCTTCCATTTCTCTCAGTAGTCATGTGGGCAGACTATCTTCTTGGCACATCAATATGGCAGCAAGCAGTTCCAGAAATTGTAACTGCTTTTTCAGCAATAGTTTGGTTGTGGATTATCAATTTGATGCAGTACCAGGGAAAATTGACAATGCTTGGTTCTGAGTAAAGGGGTCGTAGAGAAATGCAGCAAATCACCAATTTTAGAAGTATACCTAAAGAAAATCAGATAGGATTCATCGGACCATTAGTCATCAATGTATGTATAATCATCTGCACCGCAATTTTACCCAACTTTGACTGGACAGTCAATCCATTGAGTGACATGGGAAGCTGGTATAGAACGGATTTAGGAAACCTCCAGCTACTCAGTGCAATTCTATTCAATGGTGGATTGATAATAACGGGTCTACTCTGTGCATACTTCACAATCTGGCTGATAAGAAAATTCACTGACCGTCTGACAAAATTTGGTCTTGCCTTCTTTGTTGTTACATCACTGCTAATGGTAGGTGTTGGGATATTCTCAGAGGACTTTAGCGTACCTCACGGGCTTACTGCAATCTCATTCTTTTTGTCAATTCCAATAGCGTGCGCAGCCATTGGTCTGGTGTGGTTGCGATTAAAGGAAACAAGATCAATTGGAGTTGTGGCAGTTTTCTTATCTTTCCTTAGCCTTCTAATCATGTTTCAACCATGGATAGAATTTCCAATTGCAGTCCTCGAAACTCTTGTTTCACTTGTTGCATTAGCATGGACATGGTTTGTAGATTATATGGATCTTAAGAGTAAGTTTGTTTCAATTCAAACTAACAACTAGATTTGACATTCACTGCAGTTTGATACTCCATCTCCAAGACAACCAACTACTTTATCGCCGCCATGTTTTATTCCCCATTCCTGCATATGATCCAAAATAGGAGCAAAATCAAGACCTTTCTTGGTCAGAGAATAATGGACTCTAGCTGGCATGATTGAGGCGTCAACATCTCGACTGACTATTCCTTCTTTTTCAAATTCTCGAAGTCGTTGGGTCAAAACCTTGGGACTTACCCAACTAATAGTGCGATGTAACTCGCCAAATTGTGCACCTCTAGGATTGTTTGAAGCCAGAAGTTCTTGCAGGACCAAGATTGCCCATCGTTTTCCTAGTATCCTAGTTACAAAGTAGATAGGACAATTCTCGGCAGATTCTTTTGTGCGTATTGTGGTCAATCTCATCAGGCATCACCCGAGGTACTTACTTTTTGGTAACTACTATACTTATTATAGTATATACTGTACATAAATAGTATGTGATAAGTTACTTTACAGACGGAGGTAACAAGATGCATAGTCCAAAAGAAATGGAAGAACGAAAAAGGAAAATGAAGTTAGCAATTGAAAAACTGCATCAGGGAGCAAGAGTTGAAGATGTAAAAGAGGAATTCAGAGAGATTCTCAAAGATGCATCACCTCTAGAAATATCAAAGATTGAAGAGGAGATGATCAATGAGGGAGTTCCAAGGGAGCAGATACAAAACCTCTGTGATGTTCATCTTGAACTATTCAAGGAGTCATTAGCTGAACCAAATCCGGAGCTCCCAAAGACCCACCCAATTTACATTTTGATGGAAGAACACAAAATCATTCTCAATGCCGCAATAAAGCTAGCTGAGTTTGCTCAGGTATGTTCACCTGATGAGGCACCTACGCCTGATACAATTAAGGGAATAATGAAATCAATTGAAACACTGAAAGATTCAGCCAATCATTACCATCGAGAAGAGAATGTGCTCTTTCCAAAACTAGAGTCGCGAGGTATTGTTCAGCCGCCAGCAATTATGTGGTCTGAGCATGATACTGTGCGTGGCATAGAGAAAACCATCTTCGAATTATTCGATAATGGACCAAAACTAGATTCCAAGTCCCTAAAGATACTAAGAGATTCAGCAATCACACTTTCAGAGACCCTCTCTAGTCATTTCTATAAAGAGAACAACATTCTCTTTCAGACATCACTAAGATTGTTCTCTGAAGAAGAATGGCACAAGATGAGGATTGATTTTGACGATATAGGGTATGGAATCTTTCAACCTGAAGGTCTAGAAGGAGTGGTGGTAACAAAGACACTTATGGGACAGAGTGGCGATGATGTTGTCAGATTCGAAAGCGGGTCATTACCTCGAGATATCCTCGAACGTGTTCTCAATACACT
Source organism: Candidatus Thorarchaeota archaeon (assembly GCA_016839345.1). Next base: position 2,314 of record JAEOUL010000027.1, read on the forward strand.
ACCTGTCGACATAACATTTGTTGATGAAAAGGACCAGGTTCGTTACTTTAGCCTATCACCAGAGAGAATTTTTGTCCGCTCAAAATCAGTCATCGGGAGAGAGGTTCGAAATTGTCATCCCAAGAAAAGTGTTGACAAGGTAGAGCAGATTCTTAATGATTTTAGAGCAGGAACGAGAGACAATGCAGATTTCTGGATTAACCTTGGAGATCAACTCATCTACATTAGGTACTTTGCAGTACGCGATGACACGCAAAAGTATCTTGGATGTCTAGAAGTATCTCAGAATATTACAGACATAAAGAAGATTGAAGGGGAAAAGCGACTTCTGGATTAGACCCTACATTCAAGTGAAGCAGATGCATTAACTGCTTCACACTTATATTTCACCAATCGTTCTTAGAACACATACCTTAAGTTCACTCATCAGTAAGAATCCTTAGGAAACACTCGTAGCAGTGGAGGAGCACGGAGTGAACCGATTCAGAAGTGTTGTCTATTTACTGTTCATTGCAGTGATGATTACAAGTCCCTTATTTTCACAGCAGACTCCTCATTCTCGCTAGCACAGACAGTCACACCAACATTTTCAGGTGAACTCCTCCCAAACCCATATCTTACTGAAGAACCTCATGTCGAAATAGGGCAATTCTCTCCAGAGTTTGGCTATGAATATTCATCTGGAACACTTACAATGATTTGGACACATAGCTCAGGATATGAATTAGATTTCGGAGGATATTACTCATCATCCTGTTATGAATATGCTAGAGTCATTCAAACATTTCGAACGGATTATAATGAGTCTGTCAAATCTGTAAAGATCGCCACCTCAATTCAAGTGGACACCACAGACGATTTTGCAGCTGCTGACTTTCC
>JAEOUL010000235.1 GCA_016839345.1 Candidatus Thorarchaeota archaeon
AGACAGAAACCTCATTCAATTGATAGAACTATATCACACACTTTCCCGATTGGAATCTGTCTTTTTATTTCAGGTTCAATCTTTGAATGACGAGTTAGATGAAATGGATCCTCTAGGAGCACTTCAGTTCATGGTGAATGTTTCTGAAAAAGTCATGAACGTAAACGATGACATTCGCGAGAAGACAAATGATCTTCTAGGAAGTGACGCACTTCCTAACAATATAGAAGGAATGCTCACAGAGCATTCGCGAAAGAGAAAAGAAACCGAATATCGATTCAGCAATTTAGTTTCAGTGCTAAGCAAAATCGATACTCGTACTTCACAATAACCTCTAAATGGCATCAGCTGCAATCTGAGAGTGTCCTAAATATTATTTTGAGCATGCATAGATTTGAGTTGGAGAAAAAGAACGTGTTTGGAAGTCACAAACAGGAAGAACGACAAGGAACAATTAAACTCATCAGAGGATGTCCCTGTTACAAAGTGTTTGGCGACGAAAAACTATGCGTAAACAATGATAGTGTCCTAGAGATTGATGCTATTGAGATAGATCCTTCAATATTCTCATTTCATTATGACAAGGAGAGCATGGAGGAAGAAAGAGCTACGGATGGAAATGTCTGCTTTGCTTCGATCTTCATCAACTATCCTGACAACAAGGTCTACTGTATCTCTCAAGGATGGGTTTTGAGGATACATGGAAAAGATGTACCTGGAAATGACCTCGAGGATGCAATGCAATTCCTATCAACAAAGGAAATCTCAAGTAGTGCTGAGATTTGCTCTGAATGCTTGTACAAATTCATCTTAACATTAGGCGACACTTTTGCGGAACTCCTCTCCGAGAAAGAGAAGACGGACGAAGTGAAGAAATATGTGGATAAATTCTCACTCATGATTGCAATAAAACACAGTCAAACCGATCAAATGATGGAACCAATTGGTACTGAAGACGATATAGAGGAGGGCATTGATCACTTTCAATTCCTTCGAAACTACTTGGTGCAACTACTCGAGCAACAGAATTACTGGTCGCGGTTTGGGAACGAACTTGAGGAAGAAGAAGCAAATGAGTGGATATGTGATCTCGTTCATATGAGGGAACGACTTGACAGACTTGAGTTCCAATTCTATAGCCAGACGCTACAATTGAGAGACATTAATGAGTTCAATATGCTCATCAAGATGCTTCAATACATTCTTCGATCATCAGATGAGATTCTTGAATTGAACAACGAAATTCACTCCAAGATAAGATCAGATAAATTCCGAGAACTAGCTGGGACTGATGAACGTTTTGAGATTCTTAGGAACTATGCCGAAAAAAGCAGAACAGTAGAGCATAATTTTGGGAATATACTTCAGATTCTTACAAAACTCTAGAAAGTAAATCTGGGATCGGTAAGAATTGTTTCTATTAATTTCTGAGCTGTGGGTTCACTTATGGTATTCCAGTCCTCTGCAAACTCCTTGAAAATAAGTAAATCCTCCAAAATAGTGTCAGCGAGATTGACGAGGTCAGAGCCAACAACTTTCGGACCACTTCCAAGTCCGGAACAGATGTTATTCTTTGCACTCAAACCCCACTTTCGGTGATCTCCAGCATCTTGAAAGACAAATGGAAATGACATACAAACAATAGGTCTAATTGAATGAATCATGCAGAGATCATCTTTCAAGAAGACGCAATCACCGTTTTCCATCTTCTTGAGGGCTATGTACCCAAGACCTTTCTCTGTATTCAATGCCGGAATGTCACGTAATCCATCATATCCAGCAGTTCCAGAAACTAAATAGAAGTCAACTGCTCGCATCAATTCATTTGCGTCTAAATCCAAGATTGTGGAAATTCGAACCAAATCTCTACCTGTTACGGTAACTAAGAGTGATTCTTCTCGACAACAAGCACCACACTTGATACATTCAAAGCGAATAGGTTCCCCGGGTGAATTCAAGAGGTTCACCTAGTATAAGGACTGAATAAAGTCTGACATTTTCCCCATACCTTCTTGAATATCAGTTAGGCTGGCTGCAAATGAGAACCGAAGATGACTATCATAATTCTTACCAAACACTATTCCAGGAGTTGAACAAACACCAATCTTACGGAGTGCTAGTTCAGCAAGTGTGTTGCTGCTTAGGCCAACTGCAGAGAAATCCGGAAATACATAGAACGCACCCTTTGGATTAACACAGCTAACGCCTGGTATTTTATTCAATAAGTCTGTTATCAAATCCCGTCTCTTTTGGTAATCTTCAATCATTCGAGTTATCGAACTCTGGTCACCAGTGAGAGCCTCAACTCCTGCGTATTGCACGAACGATGTTGCACATGAAGTTGTATTTTGTTGAATACGTACCATGTTATTGATTGTTTCCTCATTTCCAACTGCAAATCCAAGCCGCCAACCGGTCATGGAATATGTTTTTGAAAGACCATTGATAATCAATGTTCTTTCTAGAGACTTGTCTACTTCTAGCATTGATGTCTGTTTGAATCCATCATATACAAGTGCTTCATAAATTTCGTCAGAGAATATTACAAAGTCGCGATCCTCTGCTAGATCAAAGATGAATTTCAAATGGTCTCGAGACAGAACACCACCAGTAGGATTGTTTGGCGTATTGATAATCAATGCTGTAACAGATTTGGTGGCTGCATTCTTGAGAGCCTCCTCATCAAGCTCATACCCATTTATAGTGTTGACGTCAACAGGTTTTGCACTCGCGGTCCTAATCAACACACGATATGTGGGCCATCCTGGAGCAAGTAAGAGCACATCATCTCCAGCATCCAGGGTGCTAAGAAATCCTTGAAACAGAGCCATCTTTGCACCAGGAGTAATTACTACGTTCTTTCCTCCATCAATCTCAATGCCACGTTGTTGATAGAATATTTCAACAGCCTCTAATAGAGAGGGTATTCCTCGAGAAGACGTGTATCTTGTAAAACCCTGTTTTAGAGCCTCAATTCCAGCGGAGATAATATTTTCAGGAGTCGGAAAATCTGGTTGACCCACTTCAAAATGAAAGACACGTTTACCTTCTGCTTCTAATCGTTTAGCTAACTCAAACATCTTGAGTGTGCCTGAAGGTGGAATTCGTTCCATAGTATGAGATGTCCAGTCCATTTGAAACACCATCGGATATTAATTGCGTGCAATCAGTGATTGCAGGAGGACTCAATTCAGATTCAAGAGTATGATAAAGTCTTTCCTAATGCATATTAACCTTAGACCCTGCAAAGCCTTGTTAACTCATCTATCTGATGATCGGTACCTCTTACTCGAATCAAATCAGGATGAATCTCTCCAAACCCTAACTTGTGAGCAATTCTGAGATGTGAGATTTCTTGAGGGTTGTATCCTAGCAGACTTGCACAATATGCATCAACTGCAACAGGATCTGTTCCCACAACAACTCCGCCAACTTGCTTCACAAAGCGGTCTTTTCTCTCGCCAATAATCAATTGTGTAAGGTCAATAATTGATAGATTTGGTTTATAGACTGACAAGAGGTCCATTAGAACATTATCCATATCTGAGTGGTAAATACTCTTTTCGCGTTCCGGAAGAAGTCCGAAGAGATTCTTGATACCAGCCCCAATTGTGGAAATCTTAGGCTCTGCTTTCAATGTGGCTACGTTGATAAAAAATCCGCGAAGACCAAGAAGAACAGGCATTTTGCGATTTTTGAAATAATACCCAGGAAAGGTAATAGGAGCCATATCTATGTCGGAGAGGTTGACAAGCTCCATTTCTTCCTCAATCAGCGTGTTATAGCCACAACGAGAGAATGCATCTGAGGTTGTTCTTAGTGGATTGTCACTCTCAATTATTTTGACTGAACCCAGTGATACGAACATTCGTGCTACAGCACGAATCATTTTGACATCGGTATTGCCGGGTAGCGACGGGTCGTAGATTGAGGGTTTGATTATCACAAGTTCTGTATTGTCTGAAGGACCGATGGGAACGGATAATTTTGAAAGAGCAGTTTTCAACGCTTCTGCTGGATTCCGTTTTACACTAACAGCAACCTCAGATGTGTATTCCATAATGATTCAGAACAGAGTTCCAAGGCTTTAAGTGAGCCCCTGTGTTCATGTATTGCGAGATGAAACTTACAGACGAACAAAGAGATCGATATTCGAGAATGCTTGCCCTCCGTGATTTCTCAGAGGATGATATGGCAACTATCATGAATACGACTATTGCACAGATTGGGGCTGGAGGACTTGGAAGTCCCTCACTTCGTCTTCTCACCGCAGTAGGCTTTGGTAGAATTAGAATAATTGATCGAGATATCGTGGAACTCTCAAATATACAGAGACAGACTGTTTTCAATACTAAAGATATTGGAATGCCGAAGGCTGAGGCTGCTGCTGCGAATCTAAGTTTGATGAACCCTGAAGTTAACTTCGACCCAATCTGTGTTTCAATCTCAGATGAAAACGCTAATGATGTCTTGAAGGACACTGACATTATTGTTGATGGATTAGATTCATTTGCTGCACGGAGAGCAGTCAACAGAGCCAGTTTATCAATGGACATCCCTTATGTATTCGCAGGTGCAGTTGAATATTACGCAAATTTGACAACATTCATTCCAGGAAAGACTGGCTGTTTGCAGTGTGTAATGGGAAATGCCCAAGACAATCCTGAGAACACTTGTGCTCGTATTGGTGTTTCTCCAATGCTACTCTCTCTTGCGGCATCAATTCAAGTGAACGAAGTCCTTGAGCTTGCACTCGGAAGAGAGCCAGCATTGGCCAACCGATTGATGACGATTGATACGAGCTCGCTCAGCTTCGATTTCTTTGACATTGGAAAAGCTGCTGATTGTGAAGTCTGTTCACACCCCATCAAGTACTCCCCAAGTAGAACTAAGGGATTGAGAGTTACTCAGTTGTGTTCGCAGAGTTTCAATATTGCACCAGAGAAAATAATGAATCTTGATTTGGACGCCCTTGCAAGTAGACTTGAATTAGAAAATTCTGTGAAACGTATGAAACGATTCTTGGTTGTTGAAACTCCCTCTGAAATTAAAATTACAATCATGCCTGCTGGAAATCTTGTTGTAAAGGGAGTATCGAATGCTGATGAAGCTACTAAGCTCTTCCATGATATAATCGATGAGAGTAATTAGTCTCCAAAGAAGAGTCTGCGGGCCCGTCTACGACGTTCATCTTCGTCTTCCTCACTCTCTGGGGGTGGAGGGGGTGGGGGAGGTTCAGTGATGGGTTCTGGCAAATCTGTTTCTTCTATCTCTCCGCCTTCAATAGGAGGTGAATCCACTTCTTCAGATAGGCTGTCAAACTCATCTGTTGGTAGTGCAGGTTCTTCTTTTAGGGAATCATCTAGTTCGGAAACTAATTCAAGTGCTTCTTCAAAATCCTCTTCATCAATCATAGGTTCCTCCTTTACTGGAGAAACAGCTTCTTCATAATCCGCCCAGGTGAAGGATGGCTTTTTCTCTCCTTCAGATTCTTCTTCAAACAGAATATCCTCTTCGGGTTCATCTTCTTCAAGAGCTGGAGATTCTACCCCAAGTGGGGTGGGTTCAACGAGTTCAAAGTCGGAGGAAAATTCTCGAGGTGGACCATCAAGAGCAAGATCATCCATCTCTTCATCATGCAGACGACCCACGGACTCAATTGAGATATCATCGTCAGTTTGCTGTAGGATCACATTATCGAAACTCTCGTTATCTTCAGAAACTGGCGGGGTTGATTCATAGCCGCGTGGTACTGGAGAATCAATATCCTCGTGAAATGTAAGCCCAAGATCGTCTTTCAGACATGATTCACATCTTTTTGCAGCAGCAATGAGACCTTCATGAATAAAATCATCCATGTCCTTCGCACGCTCCTTGTTTCTGCGTGCCCATTTGCTGAAGCTATCTACCATTCGAAGTGCATCACGCACTCCCATCCAATATTCATCTGAACGTTTCTTTTCTGAGTCCACTACTGACACCAAGCTCTGGTGAATCGAGAATCGAAAAAAAGGTTCGTGTTACATCATGTCAGTTCTTCTTTTTCTTCGGTGGCTTAGCTTTGGGTTCTGCTTTTTTCGTGGCTTTCTCTTTCTATTTCGCTTTCTTTGCTTTTACCTTCAGTTCCTTTTCTCTCTTGGCAAGGATTTCTTCAATGAGATCGTCAAAGATGTGATTTATCTCGGTGCGTTTAAATTCATCAAGTGTTGAAGTTATAGAAACAACCCTTGTTGGTACACGGGTTCCCAGATTTTCTCGAATTTCATTTCTATAGACTGTTTCCAACTCTGGATCAGGGTCTCTTAGTACAATAATAACTGCGCTTGCACCTTTGTAAGTCAAAGAAAGGAGAATGTCCAGTGCAGCATGCTTTGGCGACATGAAAACAGCTCGAACATCAGAATCATCTGTGTGAGCTTCTGTAGATACAATTCTTATTCCATCAACTTTCACAACGGGATCAAAGATTGAAAGTACATCCTCTAATAGTGAATCATCAGGACCAACTACAGTAATCTTGAACAAGAATTTTGGTTTTGCCCCCTTCTTGCTTTTCTTTTTCATGTCGTGTGTTGTCATTCTTTCAACCCCCGCACCACATTGTAGTCATTTCAGGTGATGGCCACAATGGACGTGCGATACTTTGTATCTGAACTGTTATTGATATGTCTTATGTGCATTTTCTATTACGCTAATTGCCATAGATTATTAAGGCCTTAGAGAAGCCGACGATGAGATGAGGGAAATTGTAGTACCTCACGATTGGAATGATGGGTCTTGAGATTGCGGGAACTGATGATAATAATTCTGGGTTTTATCATGTTAGGAATGGGAGTAGTATTATTATCAGACTCTGGTCAGGGGGTTTTCTTTGTTTTCCCCTTCTTCTTCTTTGGAGATGCAGGATTTGTACCATTTGCAATAATTTTCAGTTTGATGGTCTTGCTTCTCTTCTTCTGGTGGGCAAACTATCAATATCCAGAAGATGCACGTTTCAAAAGATATCAATCTCCTAGACAGGAATTCCTGAAGGTTGGTTCCCAATGTCAGTTTTGTGGAAGTCCTATGCCTGAGAATGCTTCATTCTGTTCATCTTGTGGGAATCAAGTGGAATACGGTTTCAGTGATAATGATTCCTTCTAGATAGGTGGGCAAAGATACAATGAGCTCAATCATCAGACCAGCGATCCTGAATGATCTCGAAACCATAATGGAGATTGAACGGAAAAGCTTTCGTTTTGCTTGGGAATATTCGGTCTATCTCAAAATCTGTATGCAAGAAGGACGTGTTCGTTCGAGTGAGAGAGGTTTGCTTCTCATGGATGTTCTTGAGATAGATGGGAGGATAGTTGGATATGCAGTCTGGGAAATAGATTATGTTGGCAGACGGGGACACTTCCTAAATCTTGCTATCGTAGAGGAAGAAAGACGTAAAGGATATGGGAGAATGCTCGTTCATCATGTTCACAAGAATTTCAAGGATGCAGGAATGACTACTTGTTATCTTGAAGTACGAGAGAGTAACTTGCCTGCACGTGCACTCTACGAAACCTCTGGATACACAATCTCCGATAGGATAGGTGGATACTATTTCGATGAGGATGCTGTCGAATACTCTAGAAACCTTTGACTACACTATACGACTCTGGATAAGCTGAGGTCCAAGAACATCGTGATACAGTTTGAGATAAGCCTCATCTTCTGAAACCACCGTCAGTAAATCTTTTGAATCATTACTTCCACCAACAAGGATTTCTCGGTCATCAACAACACCAAGAAGCATTGGTGTCTTCGTGTACCAGATTCGCCAACCAGTTAGAGCTTCAAATTCAGCTCCGGGTTCATCAGGTTCTGGAATAATGAGGACCCTTCGCTTTGCATTTCTCACTTTGGCAAGTTGTGTCAAATCCAGACAATCTAAATCCGGAACGGAGATTATAATTGATTCTTTTGCTCTCCTCGCCATAGCGCTGATGTGCGCACAAGACTCCTCAAATCCACTAAGATACCAGGTTCTGTCTGTTGGAACGTCTAGCAAAATATCAGTTGCTTTATGGATTGCATCAAGAATATCAACAGCCTTTGTTGTGAGTTTAGTTACACCTAAAATAGTATCATCAACAGTTTTGCCTAGAGAAGTAATTTTCTTTTTCTGTTCATTTGCGTTTCTTCTGAATACCTTGTCAATGTTGTCGTTGAATTCAGTCAAAGCATCATTTCGACTCTGATGCAAGACCGACATTGCTTCAGCAGCTTGATTATTCGCGTCTGTTACTGATTCGGTCAGTAAAAGGTTCTTTTTCGTCAATTCAGACCTTGCTTTCTCTATCAAATACGAGGATTCGGTGCTCAGTTGTGTCTTGAGATCAAGGCCAATTGTTTCTAATTTCCGTGCAGCGAATTGATTTGTGAAGGTTGAACTCTGACGAATAGATTCGATTGCTTCATTCCTTTTTTCAGTAGTCTGGATAGAGGACTGCTCCAATAGATTTCTGAACTCCTCTGAAGCAGATTCAGAAGACCTCTGGAACTCGGTAAATGATGTCGTAAGTTTATCTACAACGACACTGTAACTTTGGTTTGTTTCCTCGGCTATTGTCGCATCCAACTCTTCTATACGCTCAGTAATTTTACTTGGTATCTGGGTAAATGCATCATTTCCTTTAGCGAGAGCAGTAGCACAATCTGTACCGAATTCATCAAGACGCTCTGCAACTACTGATTCAGAATTCTTTATGAGTTCCGTCGTAATCTCGGTAAAACGATTAATCGCCTCATCTCCACGCTCTGAAATTGAACTAGCGGCCTCGTTTGCAGATTTTATCAAATCATTTTGTAACAGAGTCAATTCATTTCCAAGCTTGGTTCCAAAGGTATCAAGTGATGTAGCAACATTTGAAACCGTTGAATCAACCCAGACTGATGCAGCATCAAATGCTTGTGCAACTTCGGTTCGTCTTTCTTCGATTGCTTTAATGATTTCATCTTTAGCGCTATTCCTGTTCTTTACACCACCAATTTCGCGTTCAGAGAGAAGTGCATGAAAATCTTCAATACTTGCCGTCGATGCCTTGACTCGTTTGGTTGCTAGACGATTGATTTTCTTGCTTGTATCAGCCAGAACTCTCTGCTTGTAATCTTTCTGTTCAGAAATGAAAGAATCAGCTACACTCTTCGCAGCAGCACTGCTTTTCTCAAGTGATGCAGTTGTAGCCACACGAACATTTTCTAACCGTTCGGCAATGTTATCCCGTGCACCAGCGACAGATTGATTGAATTCTTGGGACACCTGATCCATTGTATCTGTGAACTGTTTGATGGTACCAGACTCCATATCTCGCAAACTGGTTTCAGTACTCTGTATTGACACTTCAAGTTGACCCAATGCAGTCGCAAGGCTCTCAGAAATTTCGTGTCGTTTTTGAACAGCGACTTCTTCAAGATTCTTCTTTACACCAGCGACAGACGCAGCAACTTCATCAATTTTCATTCCGAGCTCTGCAGAGTATTCTTGCTGGAGTTTTTGTGAATCCTCTTTAAGACTAGTCATCTCATTTTTCAATGAAGTTTTGAATTCACTGTGTGCTGATGCAATAAGGTCTCGAGCTTCTACTGTCTGACTCGAAAGAAGTCCATTAAATGTTGCTTCAAGACCTTGTGTCAATGTGATAAATTGTCTTGTTATTTCTTCCAAATGAGTGTGGAATTCTTCTCGGATAGCCATAGTATGTTGTTCAATTCGAGCATCCTGCTGATCTATTGTTGAGTCGATTTCAGTTTGAATTCGATTTGCATGAGAATTTATCGCGTTAATACTCCTCGTCATCCGCTTGTCTAAACGATCCCTAAGCCGTTCATAGAGCTTCTTTGAATCACGAACCTGTTTTTCAGTAGTAGTCGTGAAACTACCGATGAGTTCCTCAAGTCTTGCTCCAACACCTGCTTCAAAGTTGTGTGTCGTTGTTTTGACAGAAGTAATTAATGCCTCATTCTTGGTTGTTGTTGATTTGATAATAGAATTGAATGCAGATTTTATACGACTGTTCATCGTTTCTGCTATACTGTTTAATTCTGAGGTTTCAGTGTTTAAGATATTGCTTACATCGATCGAAGTATCACTGAGTTTTTTCTCAATCGATTGGACAGTTGACGCCACCCATCCATCAAGTTCAGTATGTAGTGCTTTGGCAGCGGCATCACAACTTTCCTGTTCCATCAGATTTTGGTTCTCCAAGAGTTCGAGGACTAAAACTCGGGTATCAGCAAGAGTTGTTTCACAGTCATTGCCGAGGGTTGTACCTAGGTTCTGTAGTTCATCATACTCTTCCCTTACCAGATTATTCAATTTCTCAACGTGTGAGGTCAGTGTGTTCTTCATAACTTCAATATAGTTTGCATCTGTTGAAGCAACTTGGTCGAGCTGTGAAGTCACGGACTGGGATGCTACATCCATGAAGCTAGCCACTTCTTCTTTCCAAGTTTCAACTGCACCAATTACAGATTCAGCAATATCAGCGCTGGCATTAATTTGATTTTTTACAAAATTTCCAAAATCTGCGGGAATCGTTCTTGCTTCACCAAGAACTTCTCTTAGGGATTCCTGACCTGCTAGGTAGGTCTGACCGAGCTGGCTTTCAACTTGAGTAAGTAGCTGAGTAAGATCTCCAGAAACTGTGTTCAATACTTTGACTCCCTCATCGGATGCAGAAGAGACCATCGAGCTAAGTATTTTCGTTGTTTTCTGAGAGATATTTTGAAGCACTTCTGATGATGCAGTTAATGTCTTCGTGACAGCATTCCGAGCCGCTTTAATGAGACTTGCAGATTTAGATTCGAACTCGGTGATTGTTGCCAACGTACCTTTACGCTGGACCTTTAACCATTTATCGAATTCACGCGATATTTGTTTGACATCCCGATCTAAGGAAAGTTGACTTTTATCAATCTCTTTCTGTAGTTCAATAATCTTGGAGCCTAATCGGTTATCTAGTGTGTTATCTAGGTTGTTCATTATACCCTCAAGATCGTCATACAGAGATTCCATCACTGCGCTTGCTGTGGTCTTGACAAGTTCAATTCGAGCACTCACCAACTTAGACATATTATCCTCATAGGTAGTCAATGAATCACTGACAGTTTCTATTGACGTATTCTTTGAGTCAATAACCTTCTCAATCGAGTTATCAATCGCCTCAGCATTAGAGCTAAAAGTCTTCTCAGATATGGTGATAAGATCAGAAACTTCATTGTTGATAACTGAAAGTTCATTCAGGAGTGATAGATTAGGAGGCATTGCACGATATATGGGTACAATTCCTCCAACCTCTTTGATCAATCCTTTCTTCACAAGTCGCCCAAGGGTCTTTCTGACTGTGGGTACTGTTTCTCCAATCATTTGGGAAACTCCACCCGCAGTCATATTTCCTCCGATTAATATTGGGAGAATAGCTTTGGACTCGGCATTTGTGATGCCTAAATTTTTTTTCAATACAGAGATTACTTCCGTAACTGCTTCATTACTCATTTGTGCATCCCACCGCTGAAATGTTTAGACTGCATTTAATGCGATCTTGCTCCATTTACTCGGTTTTACAATTTTGACACTTGATCGAATAGATCTTTCAATTGACCAGTTTCGATCATTGAAGATTCACCGCTTACAATAACTTCTGCACGTATCTTGGTGGAGTCTTCAACTTCATCAGTGTAGATTGTGTCAAAGGCTCTAGCTGACTCACTCTTCAGAATGTTTTTGACATCCACGGGGTCTTTGCCATCTATATCAAATGTGAGAAGCCACCAATTCAAGGTCAAATCGGTAACATTTGTTTTCAGATTATAGTAGTCTGAGAATAGTTCACAGTAGAGTTTGAATGCAATAAAGTCATTAATTCGATCATGAAATGGATTTAGAGTGACAATCCCCCTTGTGAAATCAAATCGAAACAAGAGTCCATCTCCTGCAATCAACATTACATCTTTTTCATTCACTGATGAGAATCTCTTCCAGATTTTCTTGAATTTGGTCGAGAAGTGACGAATAGAACTCACGTTTAAAGTGGAGAGTAAATCCTTAATTGGAATTCGTCGATCCTGCATTCCACGACCTTTCTTTTCTAGTATGAAACGTCGTATTTGTTCCATATACTGACTAAAACAGAAGCTGGGCAGATCTCGGGGTTCTACTCCGATTTCTATAAGCGCATTCAAGAAGTTCCTATTCATACATCTTGGTCGAACAGTACAACTTAGCCTGTCCTCTTGGCAAGCGGTACACTTTTCCTCATGTAATTCAATTAATTCTTTAGCCAACTGGTTATCTGCGGCTATATCAAGCAGGCTCATTCTTGTCGCTAATTCGTTTTTGTGCTTCTTCAGTTCCATGGAGGTCACAATCCACTAAGGTATTGATCTTGAGAGTTGGACATATCTGGCTCTAGTTTCTCTATCGATTGAGTCACTGATTGTGAGTCAAGTTGCGCATTGTGGTTTCATCGAGATAAACCTATGTAACAGGGACCTACATTTTGAGTTGATTTCCTGCCACTATCAACTCTTTGCCGTTTCTTTTAGCTTACTTGTCCATGCTTTGATTTCTCGACTTAAACTAGCAATGTCATTCTCATTCAATGTAGCTGTAGGAGGATAGGATTTGAGCTCACGAGCTCGTTTTCCAAATTGGAATAGAACAGGTGTGTGACCCTCAATCTGTGTTGTTAATTGATCACGGACATCCTCTAAGGCTTCAGCCATGTCAGCAGCTTCTGTCTGTGGAATTACGAGATCTAATAGACCATTCATCAAACTATCAATTGTGGAGGGAAGACTGACTTCTGATGGCTCTTGGATCTTTGGTGTCTTTGCATCTTTAGGCTTCTTGGGTATCTTTTCGGGTCTAACGTCTGAAATCGGACCTTCCTCTATGAACTTTGAAAGGGTTTCAACAGCTTCTGTGACCTTATCTATCCCTATGTTATACTTTCGTTCAATGTCATCAAGTTGGCGAACAATGATTCCAACAATCTCATTCGTTTCTCCGAATTGTGATGACATGTCCTGAATTTTTTCTTCAATACCAGAGAGTCCAGCAACATAACCCTCTAGGTCATCAAGTTTCTTGACTAATATATCCAAATCTGCTATGGATACTAGAATATCATCAACTTTCTTTATGATGACCTCAGATTCTTTTGAATCCTTGACAGCTTTTACATCAGATTCGATAGTTGAAACTGATTTTGCCATATCATCCATTTTTTTAGTTGAATCCATGCCCTTTAGTGATTTAGTGAGGTCGTCTACTTTTTTCGAAAGAACTTTGTCAATGTTGACATTAACTTCCTTCAGTTCTGAGCTTAAAGTTTCAATATTCTTATTCATCTCATCAATTGCATTGATTGCCTTTAGCTCCTCGCGTATCCCCTCAAGCCCTTCTGCTAGCTCGTCAACTTTTTTTTGAATATCATCAATTGCTGCGTTACTTTTCTCCGTTGCCATAGCATCCCCTACTAAGGTGGCAGTAATGTGCGTCTTGTAACAGGGAGAGTAATTAGCCTTTCGGGAATATATTAATTCACTTCCAGAATAGGTTATTCATGCATTCTTGGCACGGATAACTTCAATCTGCGCATTTTCGAGCAATGGGAACAAGTGCGCTTTGTTTTCTGCATTGGTTCCCTTCCAGTCAATCACTGCTTTGGTAATTGGACTCGTTGTGTTTTTTATCATTTGATCTACAACTTCAGGAGTTAGATCATTAATTGCATATTTCGGTGCAATGTGGCCAATTTTGAATCCTTTCTCTAAGACTAGTTTGTTGAATTTACTTGCGTAGTGGGTACCACCAAATCCAATAATCGCATCTCCTCCAAGAGGTTCTTTGAGACATTCCATTACTGCAGATGATACAGCCCTAGCACCCTCCTTGTGAGTCCAGTATTCTTCTGAGCTTCCCAATTCAATGAATACAAGTGGTTTTCTTAGTGAAGTTGGACCGTGATGAGTTACCTCAAGTGTAACATCAAATTCACTCAATCCAAGTTGGTTGCGTTCCTCATGCAGCTTTCTAAGGGCGGTGTTCACGAGCGACGGTGCTGAAATAGATAATTGATGCGGATTTCCACCAAATTGTGCTTCACTACCAAGATTTCCTGTGCTATGAACTAGTAATGCGGGTTTCCCAGACTCCGCGCGATGTCGAGAACAAAATATGAACACTTCAGGGTTGAAGTGCTCTGCAAGGTGATCACAG
>JAEOUL010000028.1 GCA_016839345.1 Candidatus Thorarchaeota archaeon
CAGTTGTATCTAGGTTTACTGATTTTGTCTTTGCTGGTGAAAAACTGTCGATTCATCTCAATAGATTTCTAAATCTTACAACTCGTCTCATTGCATTGTTGGACTCTCAACATAAAGTAAATCAAGAGCATCTTACAATGTCGGTCGATCTTCTCGATTATCTCACTTCTGCTTCAAAGTGGTGGACAGTGACACGACAGGAACCCGGAATAGTATTGAGGCCCCCTTCTCGTGAAGCTCGCGGATTTATCAAATCCATTACAGATCTTCATGTAGGTGGCACTACACTCCAAAGAATCTCTGGAGCTACCGATAAGCTCTCTCGATTCCTTGAAGAGCATGATTTTGAAACGTCAAAAGAGGTAGAAAATTTCTGCAATAATATGCTATCTGCATGGGTGTTGCTGAGTGCATTTGCTTGTAAGGGACAAGGGCGAAATGTTACCACTGAGGCTGATTTTGAAACTGCATATGATATTGTACGTATCCTCCTCTTCTACGTTGAACTTGACGATTTCAAAGCGCTTACAGTAGTTCGTCAGTTAGGCACACATCCACTTCTACCAAAAATTGCTAGTGTGAATTTCGCGCCAGGATTTGAGAAAAAATTGAGTGTATCCGTTGCAGCCAATTTAGAAAAAGAATACGGAGCTCATCTCATCAAGATGGCAAGAGCAACATCTGGGGCAGCTCGTTCAATCCTTACAAATTCATTGAGATTACTCGCTCAATTTCAGGCAGTACAAAAAGGAATCACGCGTCTTGAAGAAGAACATTATGATTCCACCATTATTGGTGCTTTAGAGTTGATTGAGGGAATCGGAGTTTCATCAGACTTCCTTCAAGATGATTCTGCGGCAATTCAAATTTTCAAATCACTTCAACCAGGTGATGGTGTTGACGAACGTATTCAACTCATGCTTCGACGGCTTGAAGGACTAATTGTCGACTCTACTGGAAACAAAGATTTTCTCCTACAATATGCTCGATTAGTACCCCGACTCATAGCTATAATTCTACTCTTAGCTAGTAAGACAAAAGAATCTCCAAATTCTCCAATTGAAGACTCTGATATGAAGAGAGGTCTGATTCTCCTTTACCAATTAATCAATGGCTAGATTCAGGTCCACTAATTAGAATCCTTGCATCGACAACCAATGTACCTTTTCCTTTTTCATAGACAAAAGTTGGATTACAATCAAGTTCGGTGATCTCTGGATTTTCAGTGACCATCTTTGACACTGCTAGCATAACATCAACCAGAGAATCGATATCCCTTGCAGGTTCACCACGAATTCCTTCGAGAATCTTGTACGCCTTTAATTCTTTCAACATCTCTCTAGCATCATTCTCATTGAATGGAATGAGCCTAAATGATACATCTTTGAGGACCTCAACAAAAATGCCCCCCAGTCCTGCCATCAATGCATGACCAAATTGGGGATCTTTTGTGACGCCAACAATGATTTCAGTTCCCATATCTGCGAAATCCGAGATGAAGACACCACGACTAAGATCTATTTCAATCCCTTTCTCCTTCCCGTATTTCTTTGCATTATCCATAATCTCGTTGAATGCTTTGCGAACATCATCTTCATTCTTGAGATTAATCTTAACTCCACCTGCATCGGATTTATGTAGTACATCCTTTGAAAGGATCTTTAGTACCACTGGAAAACCAATAGCCTTTGATTTCTCTACTGCTTCATCCGCGGTAACTGCAGTATCATATGCTGGAATTGGGATTCCGTATGCTTTCATAATGTCCTTTGCTTCGTGCTCCAGCACAAACGTCCTTCCCTCGTCGAGGGCATTCTTGAAGATTTTCTTCGCTTCTTTCATTCATTCCAGACCTCTGCTCTATCTGCTACCACAAGTTGTTCCTTTTATGGTTTATCAGAGATGTGTGTTTTCTTGAATTTATCCCCGTATTTGATCGCTCCATATTGCGCTAGTGCTTTTACAGCGAGTGCTGCTTTTTCACCAGTTGCATATGTTGGTACTCCCATTAACTCCATAATCTCCCCGGCTTTAGTTGTAAACCCGCCGCCCATAGAAACTACCACAAAGGGAAGTCCTGATTGTCTCTGGTGATTTGCAATCACATTGGTGATTTCCATACTAAGACTTGGAGTCTGAAGGAGCATACCAACTACAAACATATCATATTCGCCACTCTTGATTGCTTCTTCGAAGACAATATCATATCTTGATGAATCTGCATCTCCTACTACATCAATTGGATTTCCAATTGCACAATACGATGGCAGACGCTCTTTGTAAATCTGTGTGAGTTCTTGAGAAGGTGATGGAATTGCTAATCCTGCATCTTCAAGTGCATCAGTTGTCATAACTCCTAGACCCCCTCCATTTGTGACCATTAGAACTCTATCTCCCCTCGCACAATGTTGCATGGCGAGCGCTTTAGCGGCATCAAACATGTGCTCGAAGTTTTCCATTCTGATCACACCAGATTGTCTATATGCAGCATCAGCCACTTTATCCGAACCTGCAAGAGACCCTGTATGTGAACTTGCAGCTGCCTTTGCTTTCTGTCCTCTTCCTGATTTTACGACAAGTACTGGTTTCTGGGGCGTCACTCTTGATGCCATCTCAAAAAAAGTACGCCCTTTGTCTTGATCGTATCCTTCTGTATAGTAACATATGACCTGTGTTGAATCATCCTCGGCAAGGTAACAGAGAAGATCATCATCGTCCACATCACACTTGTTTCCTAAACTGATTAGTTTGCTGACGCCAAGTCCTAATTCAGATGTCCAGTCTGAGATAGCAGCTGCAAAAGCACCTGATTGAGATACAAGAGAAATGTTAGCGACATTACTAGGTTTTGGTCTACCACACCTGTATTCAGGTAGGAAGAAAGTATCAATATGGCTTAAAGTATCTACAACACCCACACAATTCGGGCCAATTATTCGGATTCCATGTTTCTGTGCAATGGCAACCACTTCATTCTCAAGTTCCGCCCCAATAGGACCTGTTTCAGAGAAACCTCCTGAGATGATAATTGATGCCTTTACTCCTTTTGCAGCAATGTCTTCAAAAACTCGTGGTGTTATTCTTGCAGGAACTGCAACTATGACCAGATCCACAGGATCTTTGATATCTTGGAGGGTTGGAAAACACGGAATTCCAAGAACCTGATTGTATTTCGGATTGACTGCATATACTTTACCAGTATATTGTGGTTTGATGAAATTCTGAACAATTGAGGCTCCAACACTATTCTGACTTGCTGAGGCTCCATAGATTGCAACGCTTTTTGCATTGAAAAAGACATCAATTGATTCTGTAGACCCACAATTCACCATTTACACACTCTGATTTCCTCTTGGGAGTTGACAGTTTTCGCTCCTAATTAGTACTTGTTCTTTGTCATGTAGTCCTTACTGATAATCCTAAAAGGAAACCTAACAGGGTCATCAATGAGGTCTAATTGTGAGCTTTGATATTTTGAAAGATGGGCATCAGATATTGAAGTCACCACTAGAGGAATTTGATGATTGGTTACATAGAGCCTTCAAAACAAGACTGGATTCATTTGGAACTCAATTAGTATGTTACAGTCCAACAGCCTATCCCTATGAAATCAAAGATCACAGACAAGCTCATTCAAGCAATTTTCTCTCTCTCAGTGTCACTGGAACATCCTGTTCTCTAAATTGTGAACACTGTGATGGACGGCTATTGAAAGGGATGGAGTCGACTATCACTCCCGAATCGTTATTTGACCGATGTGTTGAGATAAAGAATCAAGGTGGTGAGGGAGTTCTAATCAGTGGTGGTTCTGACTCAAAAGGTCATGTTCCATTGGAACGTTTTGGAAACGCAATTGGTCGTGTGAAGAGAGAGTTAGGTCTTCAAGTCGTGGTCCATACTGGTCTTGTAACCCCTGAGACTGCATTTCAGTTGGCAGAAGCAGAAATAGACGCTGCTATGTTGGACATCATTGGAGATGAGGATGTTTCATCGAAGGTATATCACATAACAGATGGACCAAAGAAAATGAGAAAATCCCTTGACATCCTTGAAGAGCATCAAATACCCACTGTGCCCCATGTTCTTGTTGGATTAGACTATGGTCAGCTTAGAGGAGAGATTGAAGCGCTTCAGATGATAGCTGAAGGTTATCCTTCAGCAGTCGTTATAATTGCACTCAGTCCAGTGCGTAAGACACCAATGGAAAATATCACACCACCTTCTCCTGAAAATATTGGGCGAATCATGACCGCAGCTCGTCTGGGTTTTCCTGATATTCCCATTCTTTTAGGCTGTGCGCGGCCGAAAGGACAACATAAGATAGACACAGATGTTTTTGCCATTCGTAGCGGTATGAACGGTATTGCACTCATCAGCCAAGAAGGAGTTGATTTCGCCCGTGACAAAGGTCTTGAACCTACATTTGAAGATGTATGCTGTAGCCTAGCTTATCAGACACTGGTGTAATTTCTAACAATCCATCCTGCAATCTCATAACCAAGATCAAAGAACCAGAGACCTATCGCTGCTGGTAATAATAATGACCAAATTATTGAGATTAGAAGAACTGATACTTTCAATGTAAAACGATATTCAAAGAACATGTAGGCTCTAGGTGAAACATTCTTGTCTGCCCACTCATTCCCCTTTTCATCTAGAACTGCAGCGAGAAACAGCATTATCACGAGAGTGAAAAAGTCCAACCAACTAGTGATGGCTGGTATTCCAATCAATATCAGTACACCAAAGATTAGTAC
>JAEOUL010000077.1 GCA_016839345.1 Candidatus Thorarchaeota archaeon
CATCCTTGAAGTCCTCATGATTCTCTCGGTTGTGACCACATGTACAATGATCATAGTTTCTTGTACTCATTTTTTCACCTCTATTTCATGCTTGTCTTCTTTTGCTAACCGGTCCAGCATTTCTTGCCGCTTCATTTCCATTATTCTATGAGGGCTGTGTCCATTCATCACACGGTTTCTTGTATAGCTAGTTTTAGAATTCAGTTTCATTCTTTCCATTGTATATATCCTGCCTTTGTGAGTATAGTATATCGTACAGACTAAGTCTGAGATTCCTGAAAAAGCAGATACGTCAAATACCAGAGAAAACTGGTCTGGTTTTAGTATGGTTATTTGTTAACCTGTTTCTTCCTTTCTCACTTTTTGCATACTAAAGATGTCGAGTGTGTTTATAAACTTGGGTATTTGTTGAGAGGAGTCAGAACTCATCCAATGTGGCTTGAGTCGTTGCAGATGCTTTTAGCATTCGATCGAGTTTCACTTTCTGCTTGGGAGTTATTCTTTTTAGCAGAGAGAGCATTTGCAGCGCATTTAGAGGTGCATTTCCAGCAAAGTGGTTGTTAAAGTAACCAAAGGTGGTTTCAACGCTGTCAGTGACCTGCTCCACACGAGGAACCCAGGCCTCTAGTTCACTAACAGAGAACCGATAGTTGAACCAAGGGTTCTCTCCATGTCCATGCCATCGTATGTAGGAGAAATCAGCTGTAATTCGAAGATCAATTGGAAGCTTTGGTTCATCAACAATAACATTGGCGATTCCATAATCTTCCAGTAGATTCCAGACCCTACTATTCAACCAAGTTTCATCCCTGAATTCGATAGCATATCTGAATGAAGTGTCAAGGAATGAGAGAAAGGTTTCCAAATCACCCATCGCTGATATCTCCCAAGGTGGTAGTTGAATCAAGAGGACAGGGATTCGATTACGGATTGGTTCCAAGATTCTGAATAACTCATTGAGAGTTTCACCACCTTCACCGGGGAGATTGAGTCGATTGTCGTGCGTGACCTTTTTTGGAAGTTTGGCTGTGAAAAAGACCCCCTCATCAAGAGAGGAGATATGTTTGATGAATTTGGGCTTGGGCAGCGCATAGAAGGTTGAATTGATTTCAGCAGTTTGAAAATAGGAGAGATAATACTTCAGCATGGAGCCTCCAGTAGTATAGAAGGTGCCTTTCCAGTCCTTTTCATAGGACCAGCCACTTGTACCAATATGGAGGCCTTTTTTCATCAATCTCATCCATTCTGATGGTGTAAATGACTATCTGTCTTCCGGATTCGATTATCCTTATGATGAAATTCATAAGATGGCACGTAACTTCAGTTATTTGTGAAGCAGATGAATGTGCAGAACGTAAAGGCGGAATTCAGCAATCTTGAGATTCATGTGGGTTCCTTTAGAGACAACAAGTTCAAGCTCAAGTGTAATGTGCTGTATCAGGACCAGCTGCTCATCATGGATGGGGGGAAAAGAGTTGCTACGATGCATGCTCGTAACATCGGAAATGTCCATCTAGAGAAGAAGGCAATCAGGATTGCGGGATTGAACTTCGAAATTAGAGAAGGTGAGGAAGTCAGCGTAGCCAGCGGTTCCATCAGACTTGAGCTTGGTGATGCTGCTGAGGAATGGTATAAGGTTCTTTGGGGATAAACCAAGACCTTTAAACGGAAGCAAAACCGAACCAAGAGAGCAAGTCCCTGGGGGTTTTGCTATGTCTGAGAAGATTGAATTCATAGAGCTGAGGTTCCCTGACCTTCTAGGCAGATTGAAGGCAATGGTTGTACCATGCAATCCTGCCGAAACTATCAATGAGGTGGCAAAGGATCCAGCCTTGAAGAAAGGAACTAGCTGTGATGGGAGCTCAGTAACTGGTTTGGCAAAAGTCGAATCATCAGACCTCCGCTTGGAGCCAGATCCTACATCACTAGTCGAACTTCCTTTCGTTACGCACCGAACAGCTGCAGCTATGTGCTTTGTTAGAGAGAAGTCTGCAAAAGGAGATGAGTTCTATTCGCTAGATACAAGAGGGCTTCTGCAAAAGACCTGTGAAGAATTACTACCTGGAAAAATGCAGTTGAAGGTCAAGGTTGAGCCTGAATTTCACTTAATCACTCCTGATGGAGAACCATTCGATGAAGCGGGGTATGCAGATGGATATCCGAGAAGTCCTGGAATGGATATTCTCATGGATATTTCGTCAGCATTATGGACATTAGACATTCAACCACGAGTGATTCATCATGAGGTCGGGGAAGCACAGCAAGAGATTGAACTAGATTATGCAGATGCAATGAGGATGGCTGACAATATTCTAACTTTCAAGAATCTTGCTAGAGCGATTGCTCAGAATCAGGGGGTAGATGTTACTTTCATGCCAAAACCTTTCGAGAATCAAGCAGGAAATGGTCTCCACTGTCACCTGCAACTCTGGGATGACGACAAGAATCTGTTTGGAGTGGATGACACCTCGGAACTCTCTGAAACAGCTAAGATGTTTATTGCAGGACTGATCGAGCATTCGCCTGCAATTACAGCCTTCGCAAATCCAACAATCAACTCATACAAACGTCTAGTTCCACACCATGAAGCGCCTGTGTATATCACTTGGGGTATGATGAACAGAACAGCTCTAATTCGAGTTCCTATGTTCAGTTCTGGGGACAATGCTGCAGTTGAGTTTCGTTCTCCCGATCCAATGGCAAATCCATATCTTCTATTTACATCAATAATCACTGCAGGGATGGATGGTATTAAGAGAAAGTTGACACCTCCAGAACCGCGAAGTGAGGACATCTTTCATATGACAGACGAGGATAGACACAAACTGGGAATCCAGATCCTCCCTCTGCTCTTGACGAGGCTCTTGAAGCTTTAAAGAATGATGAAGTGATTAGCAGCATCGTAGGTCCCGACATCATGAGATCCTACATTAGGTTGAAGAGAGAAGAGTGGCGGGCATATACAAGCCAGATTGTAACAGACTGGGAATGGGAGATGTATGAGTATCATTAGCTATCATTGAAGAAACGAGCCAACCTATCGAAAGCTTCATCCACAGCTTCCGGAGTCAAAGGTCCAATTGAAATACGTATGTGTCCTTCGCCGGTTGCTCCAAAGATTGAACCAGGTAGAATGAGAGTTCCAGTGGATTGAAGGATTTCCATAACCAACTTCCTTGAATCAGTACATCCCTTC
>JAEOUL010000015.1 GCA_016839345.1 Candidatus Thorarchaeota archaeon
CTCGCTGGGATTTTATACAAGTCAGAAAAAAATCTGGAATTGATATTTGATATACTGGATAAGGACAATATTCTACAAGAATACTTCACTGATATCTTCGTAAGAATCACACCTTATTCCGAGTTGAAATACAAGATAGCAAAGAGACTTCTTACTAAACATCCACGTAAAGCTGTCAAATTGGGCCTCTAGTCTGGAGGTTGTAATCCAGGTGCAATAATATTGGAATTTCCATTGCTATCAACTCTAATCTTCATGAGGTCTCTAGCAAGTACAGTGTTTTCAAAGTACTGCTTACCTTCCTCTATAATGTCCGAGCCATCAAAATAACGAGGGCTATAATGTGTAAGAATAAGCAGTCCAACATTTGATTCAGAAGCTATCTCTGCCATTGATTTCGCAGTAGAGTGTCCTCTTTCTCCTGCTAATTCCTCATGTTCACTAGTGAACATTGCTTCAGAAATCAGGATATTTGCATTCGTTGCTGCCTCTCTTAGAGTTTGACAAGGTCTGGTATCACCTGAATATACAATCTTTATTGGTTGTGGACAAGGACCTGTAACATCTTCAGGATTTACTATTGCCCCATTACTAAGTTGGACTGATTTGCCTGAAGCAAGCTTCTTCCATAGTGGTCCCTTTTTTACTCCCAACTTCTCAGCTTTCTGTGGAATAAATTCACCAGTAGGTCTTTGAATTGTAAGTTCGTATCCTAATGCATACCCTCTGTGATCCACTTCGAAAGCTCTAACACTCAATTCCTCTTCTTGGAATACAATACCTGGTTCTATCGCATACACCACGGTCTCAAATGTAGTTCCAAGATTAATGGTGCTCTGATTCATTTTGACATATTCAATTAGTTCCTTTGGACCAAATATCGTGAGTGGTTTCATCCTACCTAGGAGTGAGAATCTGAGTAAGAGACCTGGCAATCCCAATAAATGATCTGCATGCATGTGACTAAGGAAAATTGCCATTTTCTTATTGGTTCCAAGATTTGCTCTCTCCATCTGCCTTTGCACATCTTCTCCAGCATCAAATAATAACTGCCAACCTTGATATCTTACAGCGACTGCAGGTAGGTTTCTGTTCTCAGTTGGCATGCTGCCTCCTGTTCCAAGCATGATAATTTCTAGCATCCAGATTCATCAAATTGGAAACATGGATACAAGATATGACTTGTGTTTCTTCTATGCAAGATCTATTGGAATCTCGCTTTCTGAGGCATCTTTTCTCATTACACCATATGAAACAACATCGAAGTATCGACTAGTGTCCCATTTCCATGTTTTGGCTCTTCTATCAAACATGGATGAGACCTTTGTCGTTACTCCACTGCCTGCTGCAACACGATGAATGGAATATCTATGAACCTTTGAAATCTCGTCTCTCATCACACTGATTAGATCACGTCCTGAACCTGTTGGAAGTGCAGTACTCAAGAGAACTCTCTTTTCTCCACTCTCCAAATTACGAATTTGACTCTGGTAAGTCAGTGGAAGTTTCGACCATGCTGGAGCAATATCTCCAGCAATCTCAGGACTAAGTAGACTGATAACACGGTCTCCTAATTGAGGAATACTGACATGTGCTCGTGGCAGAATTATGTTGTTTTTCAAAAGGTATGCACGTTTCCTAAATGCAGAAGACTCTGAGAGTTTTGTTGTCCTAACAATGTCTCCCGCAGTTCCGTCTAAACTGCGAATTAGTGCATCCATTACCAAGACCTCAGAACTGGTGAACTTTACAGGGTCTTCGACTGAATGTGGTGGAATTTCGGACATTGTAAGAGTTTCTCCACCTTTCCTTAACATCAGTCTGAAGTGGAGGAGATCCAGATTCCACCCTTCCTGTCTGTTAAAGTATGTCCCGTCGAATCTAGGAATTCCAGTTGAAAGCCGCCAAATACTTGCATTAGAAGTAAAATCTCGCAGACTACGAACAACATCTATCATGTCGGTGATTTTCGAATAGGGGACATTGACTACCGTAAATACTACAGAAGGGCTGCCGTCTACAAAGAGCATTTTCTGAGTATATGGTCCACTCAATACCATAGATGGATTCTCAAGAATTATCAGTAAACGATCTAGACCCAATCTGTTTGGATTCAACATTCCTCCAACTCTAAGGACTCCACTATCATTCAATCGTTTCTGTGCTCTTCGACTCTGTGCATATGATAGTCTTGCTAATTTGGCTAATTCTCTCAAAGAAAGTCGGGGATTCTTGAGAACCATTTCTAGGAAAGGAAGTTCTGCTCTTGTAAGATTTGAGATGTTCAGTTTCCAAAGATCTACAATTAGACTCATCACATCTCGTTGAGTAATGATCTCAACTCCACCGAGGTCAACTACGTTCTTCAACTTTTTCTCAAGTAATGTACTTAGACTACCCCTATAGGATATGACAATCTTCTGTAATAGTTTGAAATCTGCATCCTCTGTGAAGACTTCCAATTGTCCACCTACTTCAAATGTTTTGACAAATTTCAGGATTGCTGATGCACTTGGTGACAATCTGCTCTTGAAATCTGATTTCTGATTCTTAGGCAATCCTAATTCATCCTGACCCGTTCTTTCTATAGCCTGTTGAGTCACTAGCTAACCCCCAAATGAGATTTAATTAGCCTAGTAATATCAGCAAATTGTCCACTGAACACCATAAAAGGTCGTTAATTATTAGATCATGTCACTTTCTTGCCAGAGGCTATCAAAGTATGACTTTGCCATAGCAGCAAAAACACTGTGTGAGGAGTAAATTCCGAACACCTCACTTTCTTCACTATCTGCTAGCATGATCAATGTGAAATTGTTATCTACAACCAGTCCTGCACCAAACACACGTTCTCGAGTCCGAACTTCAAATTTCTCAGGTATAAGTGCTTTCAACGATTCATTGATGGATGATGTTAAGATGCAGACCTTTGCTTTCACATTGAGAACACGTTCGAACAGACTATCGATGTCTTCACCAGCCATATCCACACTTGGAAGCGAAAGAAGAACAACCTCTTTTGCGGCATCAAACATCTCCATTGCCTTTGCAAGAATAGCAGCTCTTCCATGAATCAGCCATACATCTCTTGGAGTCTGCTTTGTTTCTCTTTCAAACAGCGGCTGTA
>JAEOUL010000236.1 GCA_016839345.1 Candidatus Thorarchaeota archaeon
AAGAAGACGCAAGAAGATGCGCTTGACAACATTCGTACTTGCTACCATTGCCATCTTGGTCACCTTGACCTTGATATCTGCACATCGAGAACCATCTAACTCCATTACATCTGTGACACCAAACATCCTTTGGCGGTCCTCTTTTTCAAGCTCCGAGCAGAAAGTCCATAGGTCCGGCATTGAAGCACGAATGTCCTCCAGCGGGTCTATGTCTCTCGTGAACTTGATCTTTGCAAAGAACATTGCCAAGGTCTTTTTGACAGCTTTTTCTTCTGGGTCTTCAGCTGGCATTTGCGTTACCAGACCTAGGGAACCAGTTCTCAGATTCTTGGCTATTATCTCTTGAACTTCTTCTGCTAGGTCTCGGTTCTGCCCAACAGCAATTCCCACATTAATCATGAGCATCCGTATTCGATCCAACAAGATTCCAATTGTGGATCCAACAATTGACTTGCTTCGCATTGCCGCTTGCCAGTCGTAGAACGTATCGTTGATTTCTTGTAGTCCCTTCCGATGTCTAGATAATCTCTTTAGATCCTTCTCTGGGATTATTGGGCACCAAACATTCACTGAGTCTAGGTCGGAACCAAGGTGATTCATTCTTCGTCGTTCGGGCTAGATTAAAGTCTATTATCAGTCTATCCGTAATATATCTCAACTTTCACATTGATTGCGCAGTCCAGTCTCTTTCTTAAAGGGATTCGCTAAGACATTTCGAGGTTGCGATTTCATTGCCAGTGAGGATTACGATAGAAGTCATAGACATACTTGGGACTGGTGAGTGTTCCATGGGCCAGAAGGTTGGTGAAGTCTACAAATACCCGGAAGACCGGGGTAAGATGTGCCCCAGCTCCTTTCACTCTCTTATTCCTTGGATAATGGTCATGCAATCAGGCGGAACATATTCCTTCTTCAAGGACGATGGCAATAGCGTGACCCTCGGTTGTCCAGACTATACGCATCAGGTGGTCTATAAGATAACTAGAGAAACTGTCGATGATTAGGTATAACCTCCTTTGCTAGGTCGGAATGGATTTATCTTGGGATAGTACGTCTATTTAGATATGATAGGGCGTTCCCCATCTGAATGGGACCATGAGCCCGCTGGTCGAGATTCAGACGATAGTGAATATGAGGCAGACACCACAAGCTACGATGATCTTGTTTGGATGACGAAGAAGTCAGCTCGGTCGAAACTTAAGAAATGGCGAAAAGAGCACTCAATGATGGATGGAACGGACACGGCAGAGGACGAAGTCGAGGTGGAGAAGACCTGCAGAACTTGCTATTTCTGTTCATCGAGCAGGGAATTCAAAAAGGTCTTGTACGTGAGATGTACAAAAGACGAGCCCTCATGGGTCGTTGCCGAAGATAACCTTCCTTGTTGGAAACTTTCTGAATAAGAGCCGTATAGAATTCAATTCTAGGAGGCATTTCTGATGGATTCTAATTCCAAATATAATATTGATACTGAGATTCATTACGGTCCTCTGGAGATGATTGATCTGTCGAAACTAATAGATAGGTGTGACAAACAATGGCAAAATCTGGGTCTATGTTTGGTAAATGATAGTATCATTCGGCTAGGAGTCATCAAAGGAGAGTTCCACTGGCACAAACACGACCTTGAGGATGAGTTCTTCTATGTGATAGAGGGTCAGCTTCTGATCGATTTAGAGGATAAAACAGTCAAGCTTGTCCCACAGCAGGGATTCGTTGTGCCGAGAGGAGTCAAGCATCGTACAAGAGCGCCACAGAGAACTGCAATTCTCATGGTTGAGGGGAGTACAGTCACACCTACAGGGGACTAGCATAAATGCACGATATACGACCTCTAAGAGAAACGGATAGAGATGACATTCTAGATATAGCGAAGTACACTTGGGAGGGTCATGATTATCTTCCCCACTCATTTGAATCATGGCTCAAGGACAAGAACTCGCATACAGCGGCAATTGAACTGGATGGAAGAGTTATTGCCTTGGCAAACCTGAGAGTCATTGAAGATGGCATGACCGGATGGATGGAAGGTCTCCGCGTTCATCCAGACTATAGAGGAAAAGGTCTAGCGAGGATACTCACCAATCATGTTGTGCAGACTGCTGTAGAATTGAAGCTACAACGTATTAGATATACAACAGCCACTGACAATCTGGAGTCGTTGCATCTTGGTGAGTCAGTTGGCATGTCGAGGAAGTTCGATTTAGCTATCTATTGGCACGAAAATCCTGACGAAGTCGCATGGAGATTCAAAAATCAAGATGTTGTGCCAATTGAAGTAGAGGATATCAAACCTTCCTTGATTGAATCAGGGCTGCTAGAGTGTGGTATTATTGTTCTGGATTGGAAAGCGGTCGATGCGACTCCTGAGGCACTAGATAAGCTCGGACAAACTGCTTGCTTTTGGGTCACCTCACAAAACGAATCCCTGAACGGGTTTTCATTAGGATTCTCACGGGATGCTGCAGGAGGGAAAGAATGGCAGTTTACTATATACTCAAGGAATGAGGAATCTTTCCTCAGTCATCTTTCTCATCATCTAGATTTAGCCTCCAGCAGCAAATGTAGGACACTCTTTGGAGCTTTTCATGAGCACTACTCTCAAGTTTTACGCGCTCTTGATTGGACCGAGTATGAACACGATGGGGACTGGGCTTTGACACTGTTGGAGAGGATTCTTTAATCGAGAAACCCGCAAAAATCGATGTGGGATGAAATCATCTCCACTCTATTCGACCATCCTCGAAACGAACACAACCGATAGGAATATTAACAATTGTTAAATAATTATTGTAGTTCCAATTCATATGCGGTGAGATCATGAACTTATCCAAATCGGTATGCTGCAACGAAATGCGAAACATGGATGTTATGGACACGTCGGGCAAGAAGATTGGACGTATTATAGATTTGACATTCACTTTCGATGAATCGCTCAAGCTAGCTCACTTTATTCTGGGCGGGTCAAAATGGGAGGAGCTACTTGAAACCCTCAATCTCAAACTGGATGATGACCCAGCCTTCGATTCAACACTGATAATGAAAGTAGATGATCATATACATCTTAATACAACCATGAACAGCCTTTTTCCTGCCAGGAGTTCAATCCCAGAAGAAGAGATAAAGTTCTCAGAATTACAGAAACTGGATATCCTCGACAAGGACAATATCAAGGTGGGACGTGCCATTAATGTGGATTTTGACCCTGACGGTCGTACAGCCCTGCTTGTTGGTGGGAGTTTCATAGAAGAGAAGCTTGAAGCTGTTGGTCTGAGAGAAGACGTTGACATCATAGTGCCTTTCGAAGTAATAGTTTCAATAGATGACTCAATCAAGCTCTCTGTTTCAAAAGATGAACTTGATGCCAGCCTAGAAGGTATTCTGAGAGAAAAGGCGCTTGAGATCAAGAAACTAAGACAGGATGCCGATGACCTCTATCACGCCAAGAAACAGCGTACGCGTGCTTATTGGCCCTATCGACCTACATAGACTTTAGCAACATCAGGTTCGACCATAAATTTGAGGTGGCATCTTGAGTTACGACAAACGGACTATGTGTGACCTTGCTGAGGAGAAAGACATAGCGGAAATGAAGGCTCGCACGAAAGGAGCCTGCTGGTTCTGCAACGAATGCGGAAGATCCGCCAAGATGAAAGAACAAATCTGTGAGCCTGATGAGCTTTAGTCCCTGCCCAGCTGCGAAATAGGATATCTGGGATGCCTTGAGTTGGGGTGTAAAGGAAGGGCATAGTAAATGGTGTCAGTATTTTCCGAGCACCCAAGGACTCCATCTGGTTCTTGACTCGCACTCACTCAGAGCTTTTTCTAGCCTTTTTCTAATCTCATAGAGTTCTTTGTATCGGGGTTTTTCGACGTATTCTGCCAGTTCGGTCACCACCTGATCATAGATCGCAATAGGAACATTCCTGAAACATCCGATGACATAATTCTGATTCTTCTTCCCATCTAGGAATGCTCTTAGAACGCCTTTCAGGTAGTTTCGTTCTGCTTGTGCTATGGGAGTGACCTTCATTTTAGCAACACTCTTTTTCTATCTTCAATACTTGAACTATAAATTCGAATACTACAACCTTCCTCTAATCGTGCTTTCTTAGTTCAAGGTTTTGTTGATGTAATCAAAAGAAATAGCCAATCGAACGAACGGGCTTTAAATAGGGAAGAAGTGGCGCCGCCGGGAGCTGGTGATTTTCTCAAACTGTTATATAGATGCAAAAACCGTCCAGTGTGTCCATAAACAATTAGAAGCTAATGCTTAAATCAAAGGTCACGTCTGCCGGATATTTCGTGGTTACTGAATAGTCTTTGGGGAGACTAGACTGACATGAGAATCTCAAAGTTAGTAATCCTTTCTGTCTTAGTGCTAACGCTCAATGGAGCAATGTGTATTCTCTCACTTGGTGGACCTTTTACAGTGGTGGTGGCATCACCTGCAGCTAGCCCACTAGTAGAGTCGATTCAGATTTATCAAACATCATCAGAAATACAACCCATCTACATCAATGACAACTCGGACTTTGGGCCTTCTGGCTACAACTTTCCTGGAACAGGACTGATTGGCGATCCTTTCATCATAGAGGGATTCACTATTAGAGAATCTACGAAGACCCTGATCCATATTCAGGGTACAACAGCTCATTTCGTTATTCGGAATTGCCTACTAAACGGAATAGACGGCAGCAATTATGGAATTTACTTTTCAAATGTAGAAAACGGCAGGATTGAAAACAACAACATCCAGTTCACATCTACAGGCATCTACTTCTCATGGACAGGTTTCTGCACATCGAATGTCATTACTGGTAACACCATTCAGGACAATACTGGTTATGGAATTTACACCTACGGAGGACTGGAAAACGAGGTCTCAAACAACATCATTGAAGATAACTCCTGGGATGGTATTGCGCTATTTCACTCAAACTACACCACTGTGTCAGGGAACACAATCACCAACAATGGCTGGAGAGGCGTCTTCCTGGTCGAGGCTTTCTACAATGATGTGACCTCCTGCACTATTCACGGACACAGTCATAGCGTTGAGTTACAGAGCAACAGCCAGGGAAACACAGTCTCCGACAATATCATGGCTGACAATAGTGAGAACGGAATCAGTTTGAGCGGCACATCACTCAACACAATCTCCGGAAACACCATTTACAGCAACGCCTTTGATGGTATTCATCTGTATCTTGCTGCGCACGAAACAATCTCAGACAATACTATCAGGAACAATGGTCGGGATGGAATCGAATGTTCCTCTTCAGAACACAATACTATCTCTGGCAACCTGATCCAAGACAACACGGAGTATGGCATCCTGTTCTATTCATCAAATTACAACACTGTGAGTGAGAATGAAATTGTTAACAGTGGGTTCTATGCTGTTGGCTTCTTTTCCCCATCTGAGGGCAACACGGTCGAATGGAACGACATGATTGGAAACCTCGCACCGGGCTTCCAGGCCTATGACTCGGGAATCAACAATGTCTTCGAGTATAACCTGTGGGACGACTGGCAGA
>JAEOUL010000237.1 GCA_016839345.1 Candidatus Thorarchaeota archaeon
CCTTTGTACATCCACAGAACCAGCCGATGATTCGATTCATCCATAGGACAGGAAAGGTAGTCGAGAGCAAGCTCTCTATAGAGGATGAGGAATATCTCTTCAGGCTTAAACTTTGATGATTGAATGATCTGTGATTGCATTATATTATTCTGTCAAGATTACATATAGCTATGTCGAATCTGTCCAGGTCGGCCATCCACATGGATAGTTTCAAGAAAAGCAATAACGAAATCATTTGGAAACTCATAGCCTTCTGCAATGATCATCTCTCTGAGGTGTTTTAGAATTGCACCCACAGTTTCGACTGATGGGTTGTCTAATGCGTCACAGAATAGTGAGTAGGTTTCATCAGTCATCTCCATTTTCTTTGCATGCGGAGTCCACCACTTCAATGGGGGTGTCCACGATTTCTTTATGGCGAACCAGAGATTCACAGAAGCAACGATTGAACGATATAGGTTCAGCTTGGAGTCATGAATGAACCCTCGATCATTATCAATTCGCCCAGCACCATAAGCTCCCACAGCCAGTGCAAACTTGTTCTTAAGACGGTCTTCATGCTCTTCCTCAGGATATCTTGCGAGCTTTTGTCTCCACTCTTCCAACTTACCTGAGGGGTCATAAATCACAACACCCTCAGCATACGGAGAGTGATCGATATCCAAAGGAGACTCAATCTGTTGTCTAAACCAAGAATCAGCGACCGGGGAGAAATCAATAACGAGCTTTCGAGGTTCGACAGATTCATTGAACTCTAGCCAGATTGTATCCTTCAGTTCAAGGCTGTCATAGTACTCTTCTGTCACATAAATCAGCGCATCACAATCCGTTGTTGGTGTACCGAAGCCTGTAGCTCTACTGCCCCAGAGCATCACACCGAGAACGTGTGGCTCTTTTACAAGCCCTTCAAGACGTTCGCGGGCCATTGGGACATCTATCTCTTCGATGCTCTTCACGATAGGTATCTCGTTGTAAGTCAACAGGAGTCGCCTCTGAGAAGGGCTGAATAGTTCCTGCATTAAAGCATGATTATCTACGCGAAGTAGAAAGAGTAAGGCGCCACACCGCCGGGAAGCGGGGGAACGACAGACACGCTA
This sequence comes from Candidatus Thorarchaeota archaeon, assembly GCA_016839345.1. The sequence continues at coordinate 1,098 of JAEOUL010000237.1, forward strand.
GACGTGTGGGGACCGTGGCGCCCGTCACATATGAATTCTGATTCTATCTAATAAGCACCTAGAACTTTGGTGAGGTTAAATCCTACTCATCTGACAAGGTGTTATGACAGACACGTCTTTGGCCTCTCTTGTAAAAGGGTTCACAGAAGACCAGCTAAAGGCAGTAGACTCGATTCTTCGAGAACTTGACACTGATGAGTATCGTGACTATCACGACCAATTTGGTGTCTGTAATGCTCCTGATTGTATCGAACTATTGAGAAAGGAGATACAGGCAGTCTTGAACAGAGATTAACAATTTCGTTTCAAGCTAGCACAAAAGCTGGAGGAAACAAGACAAAGTATTCGATTACAATTGAGAGGATAATTCCACTGGCAACTAGACCTTTGCCTCTCTTTGCATTCACATCTGTAAACCAGAGAATAGCTCCAACAAGCACTACAATGATACCCGAAACTTGACCGATGAATATTAGAAAGTCCCAGATCTCAGCAAGATAAGCACCAATCATTTGAGCAAAGTTTGTGAGTGGTGATTGGAGTAATACGGGATTCATTCTCTCTACCCATCACTAGGTGACATTGAATTGATTTAAGGTCCTAGAGATTCAGAAGGAGCAGGTAAGCCAAGTACGTTTTATACAAGATTAGGTTCTGTAGAATCGACGGGCATTTGGTGTACCTAGTACAATGATTTTTCCTCCTGAAAAAATGCCTAGGGTGGATTTGGGGTTTGGATTATGATGCTTTTAGTAAAAATCCTACTCCAATATGGCTCTTAGTTTTTCAATCAATTCGAGGGTCTTGCTATCATTATTTCTTGTTCTGTAAGCTAGGACACCAACCCGAATAACCGCATTCTGCTGGCCCTTAGGATTTGATGGATCATAATGACCTACAAGCATGTCACAAGGAAAATCAGTACAAGGTCCACAGTGTACCAAGTTTTTTGCAGTCACACATTCGAAAACTTTACAGTTCCCCCACCATGGAGCACCCTTGGCCTCTAGACATCCAACACACTTATTCTCATCTTGGCCGAGATAACTTGGACACCTGTCACAAGTATGACCACATGGATTGATTTTCAATCAGTTCTCCCTCATTGGAAAGTCCTTGAGATTTTAAGATAAGACCTTCTCTCAGTTTATGCGAGTTTGTGAGGTGGATAATTTATTGTGATAGAAATGGTGGGCCCGGGGTTCCAGAAGCATTCTCAAAGGTTGCTTAGTATGTTTTGAGCAAATATCTTCGCATTCTCAAAATCTGTTGAATCTGGGTGTTTCCGAAGTTCAGGTGCATATTTTCCCCATTCTTCATCATCTGTGATTATTTGTTGTCTAATGAAAACCTCAATTGGTGGACTGGCTTTTCCTTGACAATTGAAACAGCCTAGAAACTCTATATTCTTACTTTCACAAGTATTTTTGAATGTTGGATAGCACCTTCCAGCCCATTGATTGTAGAGCTCTCCTCCTCGACCGTCTTTGTCAGGAGTATAAGTAGCGTGGGTGAAGAATCCTGCCAGTTTGAATTTGGGCGAATCTGGAAGTCGTTCAAGAAATCCCTTGATAGGAAGTGCCAAATCACTGTCGTGGCATGGAGCTCCCACAATCAGTAAATCATACTCACCGAGGGATTCGAGATTCACTTCGCGAACTGATGCAAGGTCTGCATCAGTTCTAATAGAAACCTCTTCATGTATGGCTTCAGCAATCATTTGAGTATTGCCAGTCTGGGTGAAGTACGTAATCAGAGCCTTCATGAAATTAACCCAAACTTGGGGTGTAATAAACGCTTACACTTAGTTTAGAGAAGTAATGGTGGGCCCGGCGGTAATAAGAGATAGATAGGCTCTCCATTATGTCACCTAGCGAAAACGTTTTTATCCCGACCACTCCAGCAAATCTTACTCATGGGCCCGTGGCATAGCCTGGTTATTGCGCCGCTCTGATAAGGCGGATGTCGCGAGTTCAAAAAACAAGGTGTCTGCACCTTGACTGAAAGTCTCGCCGGGCCCACCATTCTAGATTTGTATTAATCCAAAGACAACATCAAAGCTTCCACTTATGACAGTTCCAAACTCGTGATGCGTGAAGGGATGAAGAAACTCTAGGACCATTGTTTTCTCATCACAATCAGTCAAGTCCTATCTGCCGTCATGTTTTCTTCTTGATTATCAAAATTACAACAATTAGAATTGTGGCTAGTGAAGCAACACTAACTATGACAATCAGAGTAATCCCCATTAGAGGATTGGTTCCTTCACTAGTTGTTGTTGTAGGTTCTGATGTAATGGTAGTAGTAGAGGTCGTAGTAGTCGTTGAGGTTACTGGTTCCTGAACTGTAACGAAAACGGTCCTTGATGTTGATAGTCCACTAGTGTCAACAAGCACAATAGTGTAATTATACACCCCTATTGCTAGTCCATCTACATTTGTTGTGATTGGCCCCCCGTCCCAAGGATTGAAAGTATAGATTGATGAATTCTTGTACACAGTGTAGTTTGCTGGATTCAGATCTATTGCGTTCCATAAGATTGAATGACCAGTACTTCCTACAGTGTATACAATGTCTTCATTAAGACCTTCAAAAGCAGGTGCAGTGTCAAAAACAAAAACAGACACTGTACTCCTTGCAATGTTACCACTTGTGTCATTGACCATTATTGTGTAATTGTACTCTCCAATTTGTAGTCCATCTATTGAAATCTGAGGAATAGCACCAGTCCAAACACTCCAACTGTCTAGGGTTTCATC
>JAEOUL010000238.1 GCA_016839345.1 Candidatus Thorarchaeota archaeon
TCAAAGAGCTAGCCGCCTCTAATGAGTTGAACATCTCTGAACTCTGTAGAAGAGTAGACCTTAACCACAGCTCAACAAAATCTCATCTCGAGGTGTTACTAAGTTCTGGACTTATAGAAGAGAAGAAGTTTGGCAGAATCAAGATTTATCGATACAAGATTGAAGATTTACGAGCTCGCTCACTCAGAAGTCTATTCAATCTTTGGGAGTCCTGATGGGGTATCCGTGACATGGTGAATTATCTCTCTCGTTTGTTCTATCTCGGTGATCGTTATCACGGCTCACAATATCAACCAGGACTATCTACTGTCCAAGGAGAATTAATTGAAGCCCTTACAAAATGGAGCGGGGAATATCACTCAACCCAAACAGTACAACTTTCCGGCAGGACCGACAGAGGAGTACATAGTATTGGACAATTAGTCATGATTAGTACAGAAAAACAGTTCAATATCGACAAAGTCAATCGATATCTTCCATATGACATTATCCTATGGGCTTCTACAAAAGCGCCTCCTAGTTTTGTACCCCGTTATGATGTCTTGATGCGACATTATCGTTATTATCTTGACAAATCTTGGACTAACTTGAATCTTGATCTTGTCAAAAAAGCAGCAGTTCTAATGATAGGATCTAACGATTTTAATCAACTTGCAAAACCAGATGCAGGTCGAAATACCATCACAACAATCCTAAACATATCAGTTCATGAGTGTAACGACACGTACTCCTTGGATATTTTTGGTACCAGATTTCTCTGGAAACTTGTACGTAAAATGGTCACCCTGCTCACAGAAATTGGAACCGGAAAAATCAAACTTGAGATAATCAATAATCTTCTCTCAGGAAAAAAAGTTCTTACAAGTGGTATTCAACCGGCACCACCAGAGAATTTGGTTCTTGTAGAAACAATTGTCCCAATAAAGATGAAGACGAGCAAGTATGCAATTCGCATGATCCACAATCAGCTTAACGAACAACTTGACCAGTATAGACGTTCAATAAGAACCGTTAACAATGTTATCGACTACTTTTCTGAACCAATGAAGACTTCTCAACATTCAACCAAGTTGCGAAATCCTTCAAACTCTTAGGATTAATCTTGACAATTTCATGAATTATATCAAGATGAGTTTGCCGTACCCTTCTCTTTGATACCCCAGTTATCATCGACAAAGATGTCAGAATTTCAGACTGTTTATCCTGTTTTCTATTACCTTGCCATACTAGTAATGGCCAAGTGGGTTGCGAATACTTGACACGTCGAAAAGGCGTTTCAGACCGACTCATTGCTACGCCCATAGATAAGTAATCATAGACATACGCAAGAAGCTTCCAATTCTGATCTCTCATGATTCTTCCAAGTGTTACATCTGCAAGGGACAGTTGTTCAAATCCCTCATCCAGCTCTCTTGGAGTCATAAGATGGAGATGTAGGTTTTCTTCTAACCATAAGACCAATGAATCATGATTTAGCTCAGACTCAGATAATGCTCTTCTTGCCATTTTGGAGTCCGTTGAAGCAAACAAATGTCGCAAAGTTTCTTCAATTCCTCGTTTTGAGTCCCTAAAGACAGGTTCAATCATTGATGATGTTAAGCCACCTCTTACCTTAGACTCCAAATCTGAAATTGCTGCCCGGAGGTCACCGCCTGAACTTTCAATAACCTCATCAAGGACTTCACTGGATACTTCCACATTGTTCTCCAACAAAATATGTTTCAAAACTCTCTCGATATCATCACTCTCAATCAGTCCAAAATTGAAGACTTTACACACTTTCATCAAGTCCTTGAGACGAGGACTATCAGGATCATTTGCAGTCATCACAATCGGATGTACTGCATCCTTGATTACTTTCAAGATTGCACCAACACCGCCTCTATCACTCGTTCCTGATAAGCCATCCACCTCGTCCAATAAGATAAGCCTGGGACGACCATCAAGGGTTTGCTGAGAGGCTGCTCGCCAAACCAGAGTTTCTATACTATCTTTGTTTCTTTTATCACTCGAATTGAATTCAACAAGCTCCATGTTCAAATCATTCGCAAGAGCTCCTACTGTTGCTGTTTTTCCTGTTCCTGGTGGACCAACTAAAAGTACGGCTCGATTGTTTGGTATCCCTGACGTCCACGACTCAACCCAGCTTTTCAGTGCCCCGAGAGTTTCACGGTTTCCAACAAGTCCATCTAGTTTCCTTGGTCGATGTTTCTCTGACCAAGGTAGATTTTCATTGCTCATTCAGAATCACTACCAAATCCTAAACGTGCCAAAAGTGATGAAAGTTGAATCTCACCACTAGCCCCTTCACCCACACGGAACTCTATTTCTGCAGTCTGATTTAGTATATCCATCCGTTTTTGATTATTAAGACCAAGGCTTTCGATTTCGCGATGTATTTGTTTCACTAAATCCACGGGGGAAATACCCTGTTGATAGATTAGACTCCTTAAACTGTCAAGCGATGAAATGTATCTTCCTTCTTTAGCATCATCAAGCATTTCTCTCACTATTTCTGGGTTTGCTCTACCTGAAATCGAATACACAATCTCATCAGTCACCTTTTGACCCGTGGATGATGCGGCTTGAAGGAGATTGATTGCGGCCCTCATATCACCTTCAGCAAGATATAGAATCGCTTCAATCCCAGCAGCAAGAAGTCCAACTCCCTCCTTTTTGGCTATGTATTTGAGCCTCCCAGCGATATCATCATTACTAAGCCGAGAAAAACGGAATATCGCGCATCTTGATTGAATAGGTGGAATAATTCTACTGGAATAATTACAAATCAAAACCATTCTACAGGATATAGCATAGGATTCCATGGTACGTCTCAAGGCATGCTGAGCATCTGCTGTAAGATGATCTGCTTCATCTAGAACAAGTATCTTGAATGGTGCATCACCTGATGGCATAGTCCTTGCAAAGTTCTTAATTTGATTCCTTACTACATCAATCCCTCTTTCATCGCTAGCATTGAGCTCCATGAAATTGCGCTCAAAAGAGTCACCAAAGAGATCTCTAGCCATAGCCATTGCTGCAGTGGTTTTACTAGTCCCTGGTGGTCCTGCAAACAAGCAATGCGGCACAGCCTTGGTTTCTACAAACTTCTTCAAGCTCTCAATCAATGACTCTTGACCAATAATATCACTTAAGGTTGGAGGTCGATATTTCTCAGTCCACAAATCTAAATCCATTTGTAGTTCCCATCCAATTTTGAAGACATGATGATTTTCCGTTTATGCCGGAGCCTGTTACGAATCTCTCTTGACCCCTTAAAAGATTCTCTGGCAATTCAATCACACTAGACAATCAAAACACAGGATTAATCACTCTGGCTCGTTATCACAGAGCAAGGGCTTTATCTCAACTAACCCAAAAAGGTGTGTGGAATTTCATGAAGCTTTGTAGTGAAGCAAAAGATGAGATGGATCGCTTTGAGATGATGTTTCTCAATGAAACTCGGGAATGTATATTCCAGAAACCAATACCCGAGATAATTGTAGGTGATAAAAAACTGGGTCCTTTCAAGAAAGGTGATCGGGCTAGTTTTCCGAATTGGGTAATAGAACGGTTCCTAAAACACGATATAGTAGACATTGCGCCTGAAGATGCATACGACTCACTTAGAAGACTTCAGAATCTTTATCGCGAAGAAGAAAAACAACCTCATAAGCTACAGACATTTCAACCATTTCTCTATACTGCACTCAACAGGAAAGTGCTTCGACTACAGAGTGATAGAACATCGATAGACCCAAGAAAATACGACGAAATCGAAAAACTACAGCGAATGATTCCCTTTCTGGTTGAAACTCGGTTATCAAAGATTCTTCGAGTCGCCAAATCAGGCGCATATCAGGAGAAGAGAAATCAGATGGCTTATGAAGAGAGATGGCTCTGTGAAGAATTAATTGATCTACTCTCTGGATGGCGCCAAAATATTATGGAATAAACAATGAGTATTAGTGCCCTTAAATACAAATCAAAAAGAACAAGGAGTCGGATACTGACAGACGATTGCTCACCCCAGAATAATGAACATTATCGAGGCTGGTAAAGATGTCCGGTTATGATGAACAAGAAAGATTCGAGGAGTTCCTTCGAACATACAAAGATGAGCAGGGAATTTTGATCTATTGGTCAAGAATCCAGCAAATGTCAATCAATGATGAACTCTCACTTACCGTGGACTTTCAGGACCTGACAAGCTTCGATAACGTGTTCATGGCACTTGCGGCTGAAGACCCTCAAAAGTTCTTAGAGATGTCTGATAATGCCCTAATTTCAGTACTTCGTGTTGAAGACCCAGACTATGTTGCCAGTCTTGATGTCAGCTTCCTAAAGATGCGCTTTGTTAACTACCCTGAACATGTGGCATTACGTGCGCTCCGATCACGTCACATTGGCAAGCTGACACACATCAGTGGTATCATGATGAGGGCTAGTGAGGTCAAACCACTTCTAGTCCAGGCCATGTTCCTTTGCAGGATTTGTCAAGCAGAAATACCTCAACCACAAGAAGAAGGAAGATACACAGAACCTGCCTTGTGTCCAGTCTGTACAAAAAAGACTCCAATGCGTTTAATCCCTCAAAAATCACAGTTCAAGGACTGGCAAAAAGTTAGGATACAAGAATCACCTGAGGAGCTACCCCCCGGTCAGATGCCTCGATCTGTTGATGTAATATTTGAAGGAGATATAGTTGATATATCTAGACCTGGAGAACTGGTCAAGGTGACTGGAACTCTCCAAACA
>JAEOUL010000078.1 GCA_016839345.1 Candidatus Thorarchaeota archaeon
ATCTTCTTGATCATCTCCATTGATGGATTGCTCATGATAAATGCACGAGTGAATGGATGACCGGGTGAATTGAGGACTCTTTCAGTTTCACCAAATTCAACAATGTGACCTGCGGTCATCACTCCAACTCTATCACATGTTTTGGCAATGGTCCCTTGATTATTACTAATGAGTAGCATCGAGAGGTCCAGTTCATCCCGGACAATTTGAATGGCATCGAGGATGCGGTTTTGAATACCAACATCAACAGCTGTTGTTGGCTCGTCTGCAATCATAAGTGCTGGATGAGATATCAGTGCCATTGCAATGAGAACGCGTTGATCTTCTCCCACACTGAACTGTGATGGTTTCATCTCTTTTCGAATGTCAACATCACCTAGCTCTACAAGATCGAGAGTCTGCAACATTCTCTTCATTACTTCCCATTCTCTAAGTTGATCATCTTCGTCGTGTGCCCATAGCACCTCAGCTGTCTGTTCTTCGATGTTTGAATATGGGTTCAGAGATTTTGTAGTGCCCTGTGGGACATAGGTAATCTCATTTCCACGTAGCTTTCGATATTCCTTCTCATCCAGAGTCACGAGATCCCTACCCTTGAACCAGATGTGTCCCTCCACGCCAGGTAACTCTTCACCCATATCCTCAGATGTTAGCCCTTTCTTGCGTGCCTCATATCTGAGTGCCCACATTCTCTTGTTCTGTTCATTTGCTGCAGTTGATGCATGATATCGAGAAAGCTGATCGAATAATCCAATGATGGCTAGAGCAACACTTGTCTTTCCTGCTCCAGATTCGCCAAATAGTCCCACTGACTCGCCTATTCGGACTTCAAAGCTCACATTATTCACAGCTCTTACAAGACCCTTTTTTGAAGTATAGTAAGCTCTAAGATTCTCGACCTTGAGAGTCAGATCATCACTGGCATCCATAGTCAACCACTCTCTCTTCACTTGAAATACTCTATGACTGACGCATTATACTCGTTCATTTTTGTCCATTGTAAAGTAGTCTTTTCTCCACCTCATACCAAATCATACCTCCCGTAAATGCAATACCAAGATTGAGTAGATAGAATGGTATATAGTAAAGGGGACTTGGCCATCCAAGTTCAACTAAGAAATCAGGGATTTGATGCTCATAAACCGCCCACTGAGCAACATTCCAATAAACGATTGACAGCCATAAGATCTGAAAGAGAAGGATATGATATGTTGACCTTCCTACTCGTTGTACAAATCGCTGTACAACACCTGATGCTGTTTGTGGAATAATTGCTAGAGCTAGGAGGAATAAGAATGCAGCATAGCCATAGAAGATGAGTGTATAATCCCCTACAATGAAGTCTTGGACAAAACCTATGAATTCACCAAAGGCGTTGGGCATTGAACTCAGAACACCTCTACGCGTCAATGGCGAAAGGGTTGCATAATCAATCATGAACATCACGCAGATTGGAGCATAGATATACATGAACCAATTTCTCTTCTCGCGAATGTCAAAGCCCTTTGAGAACCAGAGTCCAAGGCCGACTGCTGGCATATAGAAAAGAACATTGACGCGTATTGCTGTAATGATGAACCAGTCAAATTCAGTTGTAGCAACTGGATAGAGATTCCAGAGCGCGTATTGTAGGATTAGTTCACTAAGAAAACATAATCCAAGAGTTGCTTTTGGTATTCTTACGAAAAGCCAGTATACGATGGGAAAAACAACGATTGTACCAAACAGCAAAGGTATGAACCAATTGCCAGGTCCCCAAAATGGTAGAAAGCCAAGAAGCAGATACTCGTTTGTATTGATATAGCCAAATTCTATTCCTAGTATGATTGAAACCATGTAAAGAATAATGAAGGGCAGAACATAGCGTTTTATCTTTCTCTTGAAGTAGTCTATGGTGTAGAGGTCTCTAAGACGACTTGCTTCTCTATATTGGAATGATACACCCATGTTGAAACCCATGACAATCAAGAAGAATGGGATAGATAGACGTTCCCAGAAAACACTCCCCATCGCGCCTTTAATTTCCCATGTCAAGCTATGATCCAACACTACAAATGCTATGGCAATCGCTTTTAGCACATCAAGTTGGAAGTAGTAAGGTCTTTTCTTCACTTGTTCTTGTTCAATTTCCTCAAGTTCTATACCTTCTCCCTCTATCATTTTGGCTCATAAAAAAAACTGAGCTAGTCTACACAAATACCATCCGGCTCGCGCATTCGCAATAGTGCATCAACGTCACATCCATAAGGTAGTCGCTATGCTTGCTGATGCTAGGACAAAGGATGTAACAAGATGGTTTTGTGGAACCGAGCTGTCACAACAGTGTACTTGGCATATTCAATCCAAGCCATGGCACAAGCTATAATCTGGCAATGGATGACCTTCTTTGTTAAGCATGACCTCTTTGTAGAAGACTTTCTTGTCCTTACATTTGCATGGTCTGCCCCTGCTGCTGTTGTCATGATTGCTACCAATGTTTGGGGTTCAATCTCTGATCGAATTGGACTCCGGAAACCATTCATGATTGTTGGATTCCTTGGCTACGCATCAACATTCTTCTTCTACTCTCTTGTTACCGATGTTCTACAGTTTGTATTAGTGGGAGTAATTGGTGCAATCTTCTCATCAGCAGCACTACCCATGGGTCAGGCATATCTAACCACAGACACAGACAAGAAGGGCGAACGTCTTGGGTATTTTCTAGCTGCTCAGTCTGGTGGCTGGTTCTTCGGGGCTCTTGGTAGTGGATTGCTTATCGATATCATTGGTATGCGTCCCTTGTTTGTTCTTGGCGCGGTTCTTGCAGTATTAGCTACCGGGAGCTGCGTGATTTACATCCGTGACATTCCGTTTGAAACCAAGAGAGAAACTGACAAGGGCATGAGGGAGCTTCTCCGAATACCTGGAATGAGTCGATTGTTGAGTGCTGTGGGGCTCAGTCAAATTGGTATGAACGCAGTTTCATACGTCATGGCGATAATCATTGTTGATGAGTTGGGTGGGTTAACAGCCTATGTAGGTTATGCAAACTCTGGAGCAACTCTCATTGCTGTCCTAATCACAGGCTATATCGGAAAGATTGTTGACAACAAAGGACCAGTGAAAGTTTTGATTACTTCATTCGCTGCATACTCTCTATTTGCCCTTGGCTTTGCTGTTGTGACAGATCCAATACTTGCCTGTGTTCTCTGGGCATTCCCAATCTATCCACTCTCATCGACTGCAACTAGCGCCCTTGCTGCTTATATCACAGGAAAGGACGAACGAGGGCGAGCCATGTCTCTTATCTATGGTGCTCAGAATGCAGGAACCTTCGCAGGACCCATCATTGGAGGCGTATTTGCCCAATTTCTATTCGGTGCAGTACAACCCATCTCTTGGCTTAATCTAGCCTTCAACCTAGTTGCATTGGTCCTAGGCATCTCTCTCTTGGGTATAGTCGGAAATGGTCGCTCATCAGATTTGAGCTCGACCCAAACTCTGGAGAAGTCAAGTTTAAACCATGAAACTTGATATGAATACTTGGCGAGTTTCAATTCATGACTGATGGTTGCACTGCTGGAGCAAAGATTATCGGAGACCGCTACTATCTTCTCAAGAATCGGGATCTAATATGGGGTGGCTTTAGGGATTCAATTATCTTTGACAAAGATGTATTCTTTGTTGCTGGTGTGAATGTCGGGGACGGAGAACCCTGTGGTGCTTCTTTTGGTTTCAATAGGTTCGGACTTGCAGGATGCAATACTACTGTCCTCGTCACTCCGCATCCTGCCTATGATACTCTGCTTGAACAGATTCTTAGAGAAACTAGAAAAATAGAAGATGCGTATGAGCTTGTTCGTGCTGACCTTGAGAGTGGTAACAGGTACCAGTGGTGCAACCTTGTACTGGCTTCTCCAACAGGTGTTGGAGTCATTGAGATTGGTGATGGTGTAGCGGTTCTTGAAACGGATCCGAAAATCATCACAAGAACAAACCACCATCTCATTCTACAAACAGCGGATGTTCTTCGACATGCATCGCTTGCTGAACGTGAGGCTGGTGGTCCTCTTTCAACTAGTCAGAGCCGACGCCAAGAGGCTGCTAGGTTATTAGCTGAGGCAACCTCATTCATGGATATGACACAACTCCTAAGCACTCATAGGGAAGGTCGCGGATTCGACTCTATCTGCAGACACAGTTCATCAAGCCCACGTTCAGAACCATATTTAGGAGAAACAGTCTACAGCTATATAGCTGAAGTTTCAGGGATTTACTCTGCTGATCTTGAATTTAGAATAAAGGTTGCTGCAGGAAATCCTTGTACAAGCACTTTTGATGAATTTGTGATAGATTTCGACTCCCCTGAAAGTAAGATTAACCTTCTGAGGAATTTTCCCTAAGATGCTGTTTCGTGCTCTAGTGGCGCAATCGAGTGATATTTCAGGTGCAACTCTATTCAGATGACTTGGCTGAGGTGATTGAATGGAACATGAGAAGTTCAAAGAGATCTTGCGCGGATTCTCAGTGACCACGGTCACTCCTTTCAAAGATGATTTATCAGAGATTGATGTTGATGCTATTTCTACCAACATCGAGTTCCTGACGAAGAATGATGTTCCCTTGATAATTCCGAATGGAAATACTGGGGAGTTCTATTCATTATCAGAAGAAGAATGGTCCACTGTACTTCAAGCTGTAGTTGAATCAGCCATCAACAGATCCACAATCATGACAGGGATTGGTCACTCGATAAAAACAGCTGTATCTCAACTTGATTTTGCACGAAACCTTGGTGTGCCTGCAGCCATGGTCATGTATCCTCAACATGTTTTCAGCTCAGAAGAAGGTCTCTTGGGATACTACAAGACGATACTGGAAGCAGCAAAAGATCTCAATGTTGTTCTGTATAAGAAAGGTCCTCTCCTCACCGATACGATGCTTGAGAAACTGCTTCAGTATGACAATCTAGTTGGAGTGAAATACGCATTCGGTCGTGTTGTTGACTTCGCGAGAACAGTTCATAAGCTTGGCCAAAAGATTGTGTGGTCATGTGGAACTGCAGAGCGTTTCGCTCCTTTCTTCTTCCTAGCTGGTGCGACAGCATTCACCAGTGGTCTCTGCAATTTTGCTCCTCATGTTTCAAAAAGGATGTTTGATGCTCTAAAGAAGAGGGATTTTACAGAGGCAATGAATGTCCAGAAGATGATAACTACACTCGAGGACCTTCGTGAAGGTCGTGGTGCTGCCAATAATGTACCCATCATCAAAGCAGCCATGGACCATACTGGACTGAAGGGTGGTTTCTGTCGCCCACCAATCCATCCGTTATCTGAGGAGGAAAAGGAGGCAACAATTGCAGTCATTTCGAAATGGCATTAACCTACTTCTTTAATGATACATTCTTTCCTTCAATGATTACCTGCTCAACTTTGCTGTAAAAGTCAAAGGGATCTCCAGACC
>JAEOUL010000239.1 GCA_016839345.1 Candidatus Thorarchaeota archaeon
AACATATGATTCGGGTTTTGCATTACGGTTTGCTCGAATAAATAAAATCAGAGAAGACAAAGGACCTAAAGACACATTGACTCTAGAAGAACTTAGAATGGTCTACGATAAGCAATTTCGATTCAAAGCTCGTTGAGTACTTTATATACTAAAGCTGAAACACGTTATAATAGCCAACTGGCTATCGTTGGTGGGGGCATGTGTTTATGGGAAACAAGTTGAATCTTTCACGTCTCATTCCAAAGAACCACTTTTGCTCATTCTCATTTTTCAGAGAGGAACCATTAATCAATTGGACATTCACCAAATCCGTTCTATTCACAGCATATGATGTGTACAGAAACAACGACTTCTGGTTGGACTCTGTTATCCGTTCGGGATCCACATTGAAAGAAGCTATAGTCAATTTGGGATTTCCGAAATCAAATACACTAATTGCAGACACAGGAGTTTTTGAGATTGAAGCAAGGAAAGCAGGAATTGCTAGAGAACTGGGCATCGAAATTGAGATTGAGCTTTCTAATGCACAGATATTCGAAGCTTATGAGATATCTGGAGCTGATTTCTTTGTGTCCCCTGATGAGATAGTACTGCCTGTAGATAGTAAGGAAGTAACTAGATTAAAGGTGGAAATCATAAAAGAGAACCTTCTTGAGCTTCTTGAAATAATCCATCCTAAAAGAGTAATTGCAGTGATTCAAGGAAATCAAAAGAGTACAATTGATGAACTCCTCGATTTCTATCGGGAGAATGGTTTGAATTCCTTTGCAATGGGTGGTGTGATTCCACTATACCATTACGATAAGAAATTGCTTGAAAAAGTACTCAAGTATGTAAGAGAGGTAACCCAAGGAGATTGGCTTCATATTTTTGGTCTTCCAAATATGAGATTACTTTCCTATTATCTACACGATTTGAAATTCGACAGCGTAGATACTTCCATGTTGCTGTATCTATCAGCCCGACGATATTACCTTGTGGATTCAAAACCAGTTCAAGTAAGGACCATCGCATTCGAGGATTGTGGATGCAAAGGCTGCATGAATCTTGTATCTCTGAAAGAATCTACTCGGAGCGCAGAATTTCTTGTTAATTTGTACATTCACAACATAGTCACTGCAGCAAGGGAGAGCAAGAATCCAACCGTCAAGAAGGAAAGAAAGGAATATTCTAGAAGAAAATCTTGTTTACCTACAAAACAATCATTCATAGATGGAAAAGAATTGTATCCATCAAACTATCCTGAAATTCAATGGATGACAGCAGAAGAGGCATTGTCTGAGAAAGACAAGAAACTCTAGAAAGCACAATAACTATTGAGGTATCAAATATTTGATGATATATAGACACTTTGGCAGAGATTGTACATTGACCGTAGCGTTTATAGGTGGAACATGTCGGCTGTTGGAGCATACGCATAGGGAGTCCTACTGCGATGTGGCTAGAGATATTCCTAATCCCATTCGTGATATTATTAGTACTATTCTTCATCTTCTGGATTGTTCACGAAGGTTCTAGATGGCAAAAGCATCCTCGGCTTGGAGTTTTTGCTAGGTTCATTCAAGCATCTCCGAAAAGGGGATTCTTTACGTTCTTACTGCTATTCTTCATGCTTATCCCAGCAAGTCTTTTGTTAATGTCAGGAGTATGGATGGATGCTCTTGCATCAGATATTGGTCCCCAAAGAGTAGATGTTGTTAACGTAATGCTTCTCCTATTCTTGGTTCTTTCATTTTCATTTCCTGTCATGTATAGCGCACTAGGAACCTGGCGTACAGCCAGGCGTGCTGAGGCTGAGATGAAAGTTAAGCCCGTTGGCTAGACCTCAATGACAATGGCGGATAGTCTAAACTTCAGACTATCTAGCCTTGAGTTTTTATTGATTGAGGATGAGGATTATGACATTCTCTAAAATTGCAGAGGGCGTTTTCGTTGTTATTGGAGGATCATTTCCAAGATGCAATACAGTTGTTATCATTGCTGATGAGGTTGTAGTAATAGATCCCGGTTGCTCTGTGGAGGACTTACGAGGTTTTTTGATGACTCAGAATCTCGAATTGAGAAGTATAGATACAGTCATTCTGAGTCACATTCACCCGGATCATATCACCCACACAATGCGACTGAACAGACTCTCGGGATGTAGGATAGCAGCCAATGAGATTACAGCTCCTCTATTCAATGAAAAGGAAGAGATGAAAAAATTCCTCGGTTTTCACAAGGGCCATCCAATAAGGAAACAATGGGAACAACTCGTCAACGAGAGAATGTATGGTGCATTAGATGAAGGGAGAGTTGATGAGGAACTTAAGAATGGAGATACATTCGGTCTAGGAGACATCACTCTGAAAACGCTCTACACGCCAGGTCATCTCCCAGATCATATGTGTATCGAGATTCTAGAACCTAATCTTATCTTTGGTTCCGATTTGGATCTTACAGAATTTGGTCCCTATTATGGACATCCAAATTCTTCGATTCATGATTTCAAAATGTCAATAATAAAGGTGCAATATGGGAAATATGATGGTCTTATTAGCGGACACTTGAGCAATCCACTTGTTTTTGATTACAAAGATCGACTAACCGCATACTCGCGACAAATTGGGATGCGCGAAGACCTGGTCTTATCGGCAATCCTTGAAGGTGCGAGCACCATTCCTGAAATTACTGCAAACCCAATCATCTATCCTTCTCTACCACAACCTGTATACCTTCAATTTGAAACATGGATGGTAGAACATCATGTAACATCATTGAAAGAAAAAGGGTTAATTGAGGAAAGGAAAGGAAAGCTCCGAGCTGTCTAAAGAATCACTGGAAGAAGGAGCAATGCGTTTAGGATTACTATCGGAATCAATATTGAAACAAATCCCTCTATCAATTCTGATTTGAAACGTATGAAGGGCAGGAGGAAACCAACCTCGTCACTATACACATTCCACTCATCACGGAATGTCTTTTTGAGGTGCATCTCCTCGACCCAAGCAATCACCACATAACCTGCT